>JALUUW010000019.1 GCA_027021195.1 Candidatus Pacearchaeota archaeon
CCTCTTGGCTTTTTCAAGTTCCTCATACCATAAAGGGTTATTTTCTCTCACCATCTTTCTTATTAATTGTTTGCTGATGTCAATGCCATTCACTGTCAGCCTGTCCTCGTGCCACGTACACACTGCATCGCCCAAAGCATCTTCCTGCATCATGGCTGATTTATTAAAGAAAGTTATATACTCTACCTTCCCGTCAAGCCTCTTAAACCCTCTTGAGTTGGCATAATCAGTAAGAATCCTGTTTGCTTCAATAGTTATATTATTTATTTTTTCAAACCTCTTACTACTGATTCCAAGAATTTCTTGTGCTTCCATAGGAGTTAGATACCTGTCTTCCTTCTCAAATTTCGTACTGTAATCAAGTATTGGTTTAAGTTCATCAGGGACCTCTTCTCCAGGCCTGAAGTCTCCTGGCAACCCCAATTCATTCAAAGATATTTCTCTTCTCTCAACTCTTTTCCATACAGATGATGATTCAGGAATCTCATTTCTGGAAATGAATTCAATGGGATGGACATAATTACTTGGAGGGTTATTATGAAAAGAAGAATAACTCCATTCCCCGTTCCTGAATTCAGGAAGAATTCTATTGACGAACTTAACCCTCATTGCTGAAGGCGAGACTCTCCTTTTGACTGCCTCTTTTGCGCTTATTAATTCCCCTTCATCTGTAACAAGCCCCATAAAATGGCTTTCAACCCCTCTTTCCCTGAGAAGCTCAAAATTAAATCCTGCCATAAGGCACACAGTGCTGTTGTCAAGAGGGATCGGAGGGTTAATTGTCCCGTAATCAAAGACAGAAAAAACAGGCTGATAAACAAAATCAGCAATCCCTTCTTTGTTTTTTGACGGGCTCTCGCGAACCACGACTTTCTTTACGCTTGTTGAAAAGGCAGAGAGTTCTTCGCTGCTTCTTTTAAAAAAATTCATTTTAAAGATAAAGAAAACACATTTTTAAGAATTTATTTATTTGAAAATATAGATTGAAGGGTCAAATGCTAATCCAGATGATTCTTTTTTTGCTCGCAGGCGTTTTGGCAGGAACCGTCACTGGACTTATTCCTGGAATTCATATCAACCTCATAGGAGTGATGCTGGTGTCCATGTCTGCAGAAATGCTGTCTTTTTTAGATCCTCTTTACATAGTAGTTTTCATTGCATCAATGGCAATAACTCACACTTTCATAGATTTCATTCCCTCTGTTTTTCTTGGATGTCCTGATACTGATACAGAGCTTAGTGTTCTTCCAGGCCATGAGTTGCTGAAAAAAGGCCACGGATACCAGGCAGTTGTTTTAAGCGCCTACGGGAGTCTTGCTGCAGTCTTGATTCTCCTCCTGATAGCGCTCCCATCTGCACTTGTTATTTCAAAGGCTTATGGATTCATAAGAGAAGCAATCCCTTACCTCCTGATAACTGCCTCAATGGCGTTGATATTTTTAGAACAAAGGAGAACAAAAGCATTATTTGTTTTTTTGCTCTCGGGATTCTTGGGATGGAGTGTTTTAAACATTCCTCCCTCCCAACTTAAACAGCCACTCCTTCCGCTCTTGACAGGTCTTTTTGGAAGCTCCATGCTTATTCTAAGCATAAAAAACAAAATAAGAGTCCCAAAACAGAAAATTGTCAAGCCAAAAGCAAAGCTCCTAAGGCCATTAGCTGGAGCAGCAATTGCCTCTCCGGCCTGCAGCTTTCTTCCTGGCCTTGGAAGCGGACAGGCAGCAATAATTGGAAACAGCCTAACAAAATGCATGGAGTTTGGAAGAAAAAACGACCAGAAAAGCTTTTTAGTTTTGCTGGGAGCAACGAACACAATTGTAATGGGCTTCTCATTCATCTCTTTGTTTGCCATTTCAAGAACAAGGACAGGGGCTGCAGCAGCAATAAAAGAAATTGCCGGAATTCCATCAGCAAAAATCCTCATTCTCATCCTATCAATAGTTCTTATCAGTGGAATAATCTCTTATTTTCTGACGACCTCTCTTGCAGAATTCTTTTCAACGAGGCTTGAAAAAGCCAGTTATACTGGGCTCTCGTTATCTGCTCTCGCTGTTTTAATCCTTGTTGTGTTTTTAGTCTCTGGAATTTTTGGGGTTTTGGTCCTTGCGATATCAACTCTTACAGGAATCTATTCCATTTCTCTCAGAGTAAGAAGAACAAACATGATGGGATGCCTGATGATTCCTACAATTATGCTTTATTTGATTTAAAGGAAACTAATTTCCACCAAACCTCCTCTTTCTTTTTCCAAACTCCTGAATGGCTTTTCTTAAGTCCTTTTTCCCGAAATCAGGAAAGCATTTTTTTACAAAATAGAATTCGGCATAGGCTGACTGAAATGGCATAAACCCGCTTGATCTCTTTTCTCCAGAAGTTCTGATTATCAAATCAACATCAGGAATTTCTGCAGAATCAAGATAGCTTGAAAAAACTCCCTCATCCACCCTCTTTTTTTTATCTTTTAAAACTCTGTTAACAGCTCTCACTATTTCATCCCTCCCCCCATAATCAAGGCAGAGCTGGATATTGAAATCGCTGTATTTGGCACTCTCTCTTTCTAACTCATCCATCTTGGAAACAAGCTTCTTTGGAAGCCTATCTTTTCTTCCAAAATGCCTGAATCTAATTTTGTTTTTTGAAGATTCTCTTTTAAGTTCTTTAACAAAACGCTCTATAAGATTAAACAAATAATTTATTTCTTCTTTTTCTCTTTTCCAGTTTTCTGTAGAAAACCCCCAAACTGAAACATATTTTACTCCAAGCCTCCTGGCCTCATCAAACAAAGACATTATTTTTGAGTGTTCTACTGACTTTCTGTGGCCCTCTGTTTCCTTCATTCCTTTTTTTCTTGCCCATCTCCTGTTCCCGTCCGGAATAATTGCAATATGCAAAGGGACTTTGCTTGTTTCTTTCATAAAAAAAGATCTTGCAAGACTGCCAAAAGACATGATTTTATCAATTAAAAAAGAATTCTTTCTTCTTATTGAAAACCCATTATATTCCCTGAGAGTTTTTTTGTTTTTTACCTCTGTTCTGCTGATTTTGGAAAATTTAGGGGATAAATCCAGCCACCTGAAGAGTTTGGCGATGTTGGAAGGCCTCCCGAGAGCAAGAATTCTTACGCTTCCATTATCAAGATTCTCAACAAATCCTTTTAGGTTGTTCAAATCGGCGAATTTCTTTAT
>JALUUW010000020.1 GCA_027021195.1 Candidatus Pacearchaeota archaeon
TTAAAACAAGGCTCTCGTTGTAGAGAGTGTAATTTGTTCCATTCCAGTTGAATTTAACATTTTGCAAATTAGCCTCGTTAATTGAAACATTTATCTCTATGCTTGTATTGCTGGTTGTTGTTGCATTCGGTGGTGTAGGAGAGGCGTAATCTGTTTGAGGAACAGCCAACACAAAAAAAGCAGCTAATAAAAAGAGAAGCAATCCTATAGTCACCACTTCTTTTTTATTTTTCACCTTACCCTCTTTCTTATTCCCATAATAAAACAGAGACAATATTATAATTCTTTTTTTGCCAAATTAGAAACTGTTGGCCGTATTCTTTCATCTTTTGAAGAGGATTTTCCAATTTATAAAATTATTGCAGATATAAGAGCATCTAATAGCTTCACGCAAATACTGGTTATTTCATCATTGCACTTAATTGGCAGCTTAATCAGGCAGACAATAATCCTGAAAGGATTTTTGCACCCTCTTGTCCGCAATTTTTAAAAAATAGAAAAGAAAAGAAGTTTAATGGAAAAGCCGGGTAAAAAAATTGCAAAAGCAGTTTTTGGATCTGCTCTGGGAATCTCTTTAATCTTTTTACATGCAGACAGCAGTGCAGAGTCAAAAAGAATGATGAGTTCAATTCCGCCACATTCAGAAAAAGTTATGTCAAAGCCTATTGAAGAAAAGAGTCTTGAGAGGATAGTGAATAAGGTTAACGAAAACAAATACATTGATAAAAGTGAAATGGCTGTTATTGTTGAAAACTGCAGCCAGGATACTCCTGAAGATGCTGCCTTGTGTTTTTTGTCAGGGCTCTATCTCAAAAAAGAGGACATCTTGAAGAGAGTTGTTTCTCCAAAAACAAGTGCATGGAATCTTGGGAAGCTCATTTTAGGGAACAGATATAGAATTTATAATGACACTGTCTTCAAATTAAAACCAGTAAGGTATATTGACGGTGAGTTTGTAGGAAAAATAGAGCACTACAAAAACCCTCTAGGCGAAGGAGAGCTGTTTGGATGGTTTGTTAAAGAAAATGGAAAATGGTTCCTGGACCTCAACCGCACTTTTGAATCTTATCCAAAAAATAAGGATTTCTTAAAATATACTACCTTTCTTCAAAAAAGGTTTGCAAGCAGGTTGAGTGCTGAATACGAAAAAATGCCCGGAGAATGGATTGAAATACCTTCAAAAGATGTTGAAAAATTTCTAAAAGAGTGATGCTCTGTAAAGAATCCTTATCCAAGACCTCCCAGCACCACGCTTGAAAGTATAAACAAGGCAAGCGTGGCTAAAAATGCAGCTGCAAAATAAAGAGCAATTCCTTTCATAAGATTCTTTCCGGTTTTGCTGGTTTTTTCAAGCCTGTCCTCTCCGGAATCAACTGTAACCAGTGTTGAAGTCAGAATAAAGATTATCTGGATAAGATAAACACCTATAGCAATCTGAAGATAATAAGGTGGAATCATTTTTGTCAGGTCAAATATCTGAAGCATTGTTCCTAAATTCCCTATGCCATTCCCGACATCTCCAAGATTAGATATATCCAGTTTGTTTAAAATAGCAGTGATCATTGCAGCCAGCCCAACAACAATTCCTGAAAGCAAAGGAGCAAGAAAAGTCATATTGCTCTTCATGTCAGAAATTATCTCTGCAAGCATATCTCTCAGCCTCTCTGTAATCTTTTGAATGTTTCTTACATATTCTGAAATGCTCATAAGACTGACTGCTGCTATCTTAAGCCCTTTTTTTGAAGATTCTATTAAAATCCTCATGCTTGTTGCAATTAAATCCGAAGGGTAATAAATGATTGCCCCTCTGTTCGGATCAAAGATTGCTCTTTCAACATTCATTCCCGCCTGTTTTATGTTATGATCAACTATTCTAAAGAAATTCTCGGTATTCAGCCCTTTGGAAGATTCAGCAACTTTTCCAAAGGCAAGCTCAGGAGGCATGCCATTCCCAATTCTGTTCCCGAGCTGAAACAAGGAGTTGTTAAATTCTTTTTCAAGCTGTTTGGTTTTTTCCCTCTCAACAATGAGTTCCTTTGTTTTTGCTCTGAAAGCCATTGAAAAAAACAGTGCAGCCCCTAAAGGAATAAGCATGCTTAAGAATAATGCCCCTATTCCAAAAGGCCCTGAAACACCCTCTCCTGAATGCTTAAAATCAAAAAGCCTCTCATCTCCAAAAAAGCCAAGGCCAAGTTCAGCAAAAGTATAATCTTTCTGAAGCCCGATCATTCCTGGAAAAGGAGTGTACTGAAATATTAATGGCAGCAACCCAAGTATGAAAAAAGGAAGGCATATCAAAAAGGATTTAACATAAGGCTCATTGCTTTTGTATTTGGAGTAAAGAGGGTTTCTTTCTAAAAGACCTGATTCTCCATATCCTCCTGGCCTTAGCATTAGTATATTGTTTGTGAGATAAAATACAAAAAAAGGGATTATCATATTGAAAAGTATAAAGACATGAATCCATGTAAACAAGCCCCCTATCATTGCAGAAGCAAGAGGAAGCAGTGCAAGTCCAAGTGTAGGAAGCACAACTCCCAGCATATAAACATTTGTCAGAGGGCTCCTGACATTATGGGTAAACTTCAGCATCTTATCATATACTCCATCGAGCACTACCTGAAGGGCTTTTTCCAAAGAAGCAATTCTCTGGGTGTTGTCTGCTTCAAATAAGCTTCCTTCAATCAGATGAAAGGATTCAATAAACTCTGTTGAATAGTCTCTCCATGTCTCCAGATAGTTGTCAAGACTTTCTTTGATAGTCGAAAATTTTCCAACCTCTACATTATAAAATATTTTTTTAAAATCAAGTGCAAGAGGATACTGCAGATGTTCTGAAGCAAAGGCAATTGCCTTTTCCAGATTAGGCGTATGCCTCATGTATACAACAATATAGAGTATGGCTGGAACCATCTGGCTGGAAGCCTTGAGCCTCCACTTATTTGCAAGCCTTGAAGGATATCCATTCACATAGTAAAACAAAAATAGGGAAAAAACAAGCATTAAAAAGAAGAACAAAAAAGGAAATTCAGAAATTCCTCCGCGAATAAGGGCTACAGAAACAGAAATAAGAAGCCCTATGAGAAACACGCTTAAAAAAGCCATAACACTTAAAGTCAGGGCCTGCCACGGTTCAATATCAACATGGGCTATTTCAAGCTGTTTCCTGATTTTTTTTTCATCCTTTTCCGAGACTTTTAGTTTTATAAAGCTCCCGAGAGTCTGGGCAAGCCTTTCAAATCTCGTCCATTCAGGAGCCATTTCTTCTTTAAAAGTCATATATTCTCTGCTGTAATTTGTGTTATTTCCTGAAGTGTTAATCTGTTTCTCTATTCTGCTCCCCCATTTCCTCAGGACATCATCCACATCCGGTTTCTTAAACTGAGACATTTGCAAACCCTCTTTTATATTAGGTTAGAATGAATGATTGTTAATAAAGATATTGGATTAATCCTGGCACTCCGGTAAGTTTTGCCGGCTTAGATTTTTCTCTCTTTAATTTGCTTGTTCAGCCATTTCTGCCATTCCGGAAAAACTCTCTCGCTTAATGGCAAACCAATTTCCTCTCTCACTCTATCTGAAATCCTGTGAAATGCATTGTTTGCGAGGACATTAAATCTCGCTTCAAGGATGTTTTCTTTTCCAGTCTTTTCTGCAACATCCACAATCTCTTTTTTTATTTTTGACCTCAGAAGAATATTATCATAAACAGCGTCCCAGTTTCCAGCCCATCCTTTTACCCCTGCCGCTATTTCCTTTATCACTTCGCTGTCTCCGTTTATCAGGTCATCGCTTGGCTCTAACTCATCTTTTTCAACATTATATCTCATCAGGTCAACAAATCCTTTTTCATCCAAAGGGTCTTTTTGCCAGTGCTTCCTGACTTCTGAAAGCTGCAAAACCCTCTTCCATGAATGCAACCCATCAGGAGATTTTATAGGATTTGCAACTACAATTATATCTGTGGCTTTAAAGCTTGTAGCAGGAACTTTCAGATCATTTACCACTCTGTCAAAAACAGCATAAGGAGAGGCTCCATGGATTGTTCCTGCAACAACATTTGCAAGCGCTCCAACCCTCATGGCCTCGTATAAAGCCTGGGCTTCTACGCTTCTTACCTCCCCCACAATCAGCGAGCTGTCTCCAAGCCTTAAGCTGGTTCTTATGCCATCATCTGCCGAAACTTCTGTTGTTGTCTTAATGAGTGCAGACCTTACCTTCATTCTCAAAATATCATAATTAAGCCTTCTCAAAGATTCAACAGGAAGCTCCAGAGAGTCTTCTATCACAATTATCCTGTATTTTGGAATTATCTCAAGCATTAATGCGCCAAGCAATGAAGTCTTTCCGCTTGACCTTGTTCCAGCCATCAGAATTGTTCTTGAGCCATCTATCAAAAAACTAAGGAGGCCTGCGGCAAAAGGATTTATCATTTTGTTCCTGATAAAAAGCGGAAGTGTCCAGGGCTGCTCCCGATGGCGCCTGATTGCGTAAGCAATGCCGTCAGGGGACAATGGCTTCTGGATTATGGCTATTCTTGCACGGATATCCCCTATTCCAAGCTGAGTATCAAGGATAGGGTTTGCTTCATCCAAAGGCCTTCCGGAAATCATTCTGAATTTTGCCGCCCATGAATCAATATCCTCCTGGCTTGGGAGGATATTCACTACACATTCTTCATAGTCCTGGTGCTTTAGAAATATATTTGTCAAAGGAATCGGAGCATTTAGAACAATATCCTGAATTTTTTTATCCTGCAGCAAAACTTCTAAAAGCCCGAAGCCGATTGTATGTCTTACAAGAATAGTGGCCATCTTGTTGAGATCAGAATAGCTTATCTTGACCCCTTTGCTTTGCGCAAGGTCTTGGAGCAGGTCTTTGGAAATATTGAAAAAAACATGCCTCGTCCTCTCAGGGTCAGTAAACTCTTCTGCTTTTGGCTGATGCTCAATTAAAACACCTCTTGCAAGATTCAGAAGCATGTTATATTCCTCGCTCAGTGAATTTTCTGGAGGATTCAAATGGTACATTAACTTCGCTTCGTCTTTCATCCTGAGAATTGTAACAATTGATTCGTCATACTCTTTGTTGGAGATTTTATATTGGTCAACAATCTCTGCATCTTCAGGAAGATCCAAAACAAGCCGAGTAAAGGTAAAGTTCGGAATCACATCAGGGTTAAAGATTTTCCTGTAAATGCCTCTGTCCCCTCTATGGTAGTTTTTCAGATAAGGCAGCACCTCCTGTAGCAGCTTGGTTTTTTCAACCATTTTGAAGATCTTCTCAACAAAATTGATATAATTTTCCTGGTCCATTCTGCAGGCATTGTCTACTTTCTCCAAAAAGATATTTGCTTCAACAAGAATCCTTTTCAGCTCTGCATATGCTGCAATAGGGTCTTTTTTCAGAAGGAAGAGGAAGGAAAAAAGGTCATTGTATCTCTTGGGAAAAAATTGAGTGCAGTTAGTGACGAGTTTAGTTTGGGAAAGGATCTTCTCTTGCCTTATGAGATAAACATAAAGCTGCGCAATTTCCAGAAGCATAGAAGTTTCCTTAAAGTCGTAATTATAGTTCTTCTGCTGGACAAAAACAATTCTGGAAACATTTGGATTTTCAATTAGAGAGTCAATTGTCCTCTCCATGACTTCTGGAGAGTCTGCTATATTTGGAACATATCCTGCTGTAAGATAGTTGATGTAAATAACATCCTCTCCCCCTTCTCTTCTGACCTCATAAGAATACAGGGGAGATCCTTCTTTGAATTGCATAGTCATTAAAAACAGGAAGAGTTTAAAATATTTTGTATGTAAAAAAAGATTAGGTGGCTGTTAAAGTAGGTAATGGGTGCTCTGAACCTATGCTCTTTCTGTAAAAAACACAACAAATTTAAACCTCTTTGAATTAGTTCTGGTATGAATGGGGAAGAGATGAATTACTCTGCCGGACAATTTCAAGAGGGATTTGATGAAAGAGGTGCAAAGTTAAGTGATTTGGAAGAAAAACAGAATATTCTCAAGAACCGGCTTCTTTTAATAGGGCAAAACCTCATAGAATTAAAAGAAAAAAACAGCGAGGAAATTTTGGAGATAAAAAAAGATGTTGAAACAATTAGGCAGGATGTGGAAAGAATTAAGTCTTTTTTAGAAACAATCTCTGCAGAGTTTTCAAAGTGTGCCAGGAAAGAGGATTTAGAGATTTTGGCAAAGCAGGCAAAAATGTTTCAGCCATTGGAATTTGTCAGGAAAAAAAATAAAGAATAACTTCACTAATAAAAATGAGTGTGTTGGATATGGTTATGCAGATGAAAAAAAAAGGAATGTCTGAAAATGAGATTATCAATGTACTTAGAAATCAGGGAGTTTCTCCAAAAGGAATAACTGATGCATTGAGCCAGGCCCAGATAAAAAGTGCAATAAATAATGAAAGCTATGCTGAATCAAATTCTTTGGACAATGAGGAAATCCCTTCGCCTCAGCAGCAACCACAGGCAGAAACATCTGAAACACAGTACACTCCTCAAGTGCAACAGACTCCTGGAGAGTATGTTCCTCCTGCACAGCCAATCCAGCCAATGCAACAAGAGTACGCGCCGCAGCAGGAGGCGTATCAACAAGATCCTTACATTGATTACAGCCCTTCAGGAGGAATTGACACTGAGAGCATGATTGAAGTTGCCGAACAGGTATTTTCTGAAAAAATTAAAAAAATAGAGAAGCAATTAAACGCTCTTAATGAATTCAAAACATTATCTCAAACAAAAATAGAAAACATTTCAGAAAGGCTTAAAAAAATAGAATCAACAATAGACAGATTGCAAATAGCCATACTTGAAAAAATCGGCTCTTATGGAAGAAATATTGAAAGCATAAAAAAAGAGATGTCTATGATGCAGGATTCATTTGGAAAAGTCATAAATCCATTGCTGGATGAAGCAGAAAGGCGCTTATCTGATAAATCCAAAAAACACACTCATAGAAAAAAGAGTTCATAGAAAAAAATAAAAATATTCCTTATAAAAAAGATTCCAAAAAAAACAAGTTCAGCTATTGCCCTCCTCTGACAGCATATGGCTTGAAATCTTCAGATTTCTTGGAAGAAGAGACAAGAATTATCAGAATTATCAGAATTATCAGGCTTCCAATCAGAAGGCCGGAATTATCCCGAATCCAGTAAGCTATAGAAGATCCTGTAGCAATTCCAGATTGCACAAGGATTACAATAACAATCGCCATTCCGAGCCCAAATAAAATATACATAATCCAGCTCGCTTCAGGATCGAAAAAAAAGCCGGCAACAATTAAAACAGTAAGGATAATTGCAAGGCCAACTCCTACCCTCGGAAAGATTTCTGAAAAAAAGACTGAAACAAAATCAAACTGAAGGGCCATCAGGCTCACTGTAAATGCAATAATCACATTTACTGACTTATTCTCATTAAAAAAATTTGTTCTTGTCAAAATTCCTGTAATGACTGCAAAAATCAGTAAAAACGGCAGAAGATAGCTGAATAGCCCTAATTGCTCCCACTGTAGAAGAATGTTTCCGACCTCTCCGCCAACATAGCCGTATGATGCCAAAAAAATAAGCTCCTTTAATATCATGTTCTGATTTAGTAACATATATTTAAATATGTTTCTAAACTTTGAACTGGTTTTGGAATGGAAAATATAAACCGCACTTAACGAATTATTTACTTTTAGAAGTTATTAAAACAAGCGCCAGCGCTGCTGCAATCACTATGATAAATGATGCATTTGTCCAGAAAGACTTGCTCCAGCTCTGGCCGAACAAAAAATTAAAAACGCTTCCCTGGACGCCTGCTGCCCAAAGAAGCGCCACAATAACAGCTATTACAATAACAACTCCTGCAACCCACTTTATCTTGTCATTAACAATCTTGGCATCACCTCCAGATACAAATCCCCAGAGAAGCAGTGCAACAAAAGCCACAACAAGAGCCACTGTCAAAAACAAAATCATGTTTCCGACAATCTCTTTTGGATAGGCAACACTTACAAAAACAAGCGCTATGACAAATGACATCATGGCATTAAGCTGTTTTTTGCCGTCTCCAAAAATCTTTGTTTTTTCAAGAATAGCAAATACAATAAAGAATATTAGTAAAAATGGAAGGATAAACTTGCTGACAATCCAATGCTGCAAAATAGTTTCTTGAGCCATTTAAAACAGATTATTCTTCAGGAAAATCCCCTATGTCTGGTTCTGGGCTTGGCAAAGCAGATTTATTTATTATAATAATATCGCTCACTGCCTTTACAAATTGGTGGGGGATTATTACTCCTTTTGCCCCGCTGAGAAGAGATGCCATGCTTCCGCTCACCTTTATTCTCCATCCGTCTATTTTGTTCTCAAAAAGATTGGCTTCTTCAACCTCTCCAAAATAATCTCCAGAATCAGTATAAACTTTTGTCCTTATAACCTCGCTTATTTTTTTGATTCTCATTGTCAAAATCTCCTTTATACTAAAATTAATCAAATTCATTTAAATACTTTTCCATTATTCAGAAGATAAATCCTCCTCCACAACAACTTTTATAAAAAACAGCAGCCTTAATTTGAAATGCTGAGTAATAAAGAGGTTGCAATAATTATTGGAGTGTCTGTTGTTCTTGCATTTTCAATAAGCCTTGTTGAATCTTTCAAAGCCTTTTTGTATGCTCTTGTAGCAGTTTTCTTTGTAATAATGATAAACACTTTTTCAAAAAAAGTCTCAGGATTCCACCTTGATTCAGAAGTTGAGGTGGGCTTATGGGAAATAAAAAGGTACGGATTCAGGCCAGAGCAGTATTTCAAAAAGCCTTTTCCAGCAGGAGCATTCTTTCCGGTCATCTCAAAAATTCTCTCAGCAGGGTATGTAACATGGATGGCATCCTTTGTTTTTGAAGTGAAGCCGAAAATTTACCGAGCTGCAAAAAGACACGGAATATACAGGTTCTCGGAAATGACAGAATACCATCTTGCATTGATAGCTGCAGCCGGAATTTTTAGCAACTTGTTTCTTGCAGCCATAGGGTACCTCATAGGATTCCCAAATTTTTCAAAGCTGAACATTTATTACGCTTTCTTTAATATGATCCCCTTATCTGACTTAGACGGAAATAAAATATTTTTTGGAAGCCTTGCGCTTTGGAGTTTTCTTGAGGCAGTGGTTTTAGTTGCAGTCGCATACTCTTTCCTCATCGTTTAATGCATGTAAAATTATTTATACCTCTCTCTTTTACAAATCATGATGGAAAAATTTCTTAATGGTATAAAGCCCCGTGAATACCAGAAGAGGATTTTTGAAAGCTGCAAAAAAAACAATTGCTTGGTTGTATTGCCTACAGGTCTTGGAAAAACCCTTATTGCATTGATGCTTGCAATAGAAAGAATGAGAAAATTCCCTGGAGAAAAAGTTGTTTTTCTTGCTCCAACAAGGCCTCTTGCAGAGCAGCATCTTGCTTATTTTAAGAAACATCTCTCTGAGCTCTTTGCTGAAATGCAGTTATTTACTGGAAAAATAAGTGCTGAAAAAAGAAAAAAAATCTGGCAGACCGCTGACATTGTTTTTTCAACCCCTCAGTGTGTAGCCAATGACCTGAAAAAAGGACTCTACAAACTGAACGCCGTCTGTCTTCTTATTGAAGACGAGGCCCATAGATGCCTTAAAAATTATGATTACAATTACATCGCAAGGCAATACATAAAACAGTCTCTGCATTCAAGAATTCTCGGGCTGACAGCGTCTCCAGGAAGCGAGAGAGAAAAAATAAGGGAGATATGCAGAAACCTTTCAATAGAAAATGTTGAGCTAAAGACAAGGGAAAGCGAAGATGTAAAACAGTATCTTCAGGATCTTGAGTTTGAAAAAATAGAAGTAAAGTTCCCCGCAGAGTTTGAGGAGATAAGGCAGGTTCTTAAAAAAATTTTTGATAGCTATATTGAAGAGCTTAAAAGAAGAGGCGTCCTCTTTTCAAACCCTTCAAAAATAGGGCTTATAGAGCTCCAGAAAAAAATATCAGCCACAATTGCAAGGGGAAACCGGAATTACAATTACATGCTTGGAGCCAGTGCCTGTGCTCAGGCAGTAAAGATACAGCATGCCTTGGAGCTTTTGGAAACCCAGACTCTGGCGGGATTTAACAAATACCTCAAAACCCTCTTTAGTCAGGCTGCAAAAAAACAAAGCAAGGGGGTTGTAAGGCTTGTGAGCAGGCCCGAATTCAATTTTGTATTTGCGAGCTCCAATGAGCTGATTGCCAAAGGAATCGAGCATCCAAAAATTGAAAAGCTTGTTGAGATAGTTGAAAAAGAAAGGATGGAGAATGAGAAACTGAAAATAATCATATTTACCCAGTTTAGAGATACTGCCTCTGCAATCTCCAAAAAAATCAACGCTCTTAAAGGGGTAAAGGCAAAAGCATTTGTTGGACAGGCAAAAAAATCCTCAGGAGTTTTAGAAGAGGAGGGGCAGACCGGCTTAAGTCAAAAAGAGCAAAAAAAAATAATAGAAGAGTTTTCTGAAGGAAAAATCAATGTAATTGTCTCTACTTCAATAGGGGAAGAGGGGTTGGACATTCCTGAAGTAAATGTAGTGGTTTTTTATGAGCCTGTCCCGTCTGCAATAAGAAGCATTCAAAGGGCCGGAAGGACTGCAAGGCTTAAAGAAGGAAAACTTAAAATACTTGTCACAAAGAAAACAAGAGATGAAGCATTTTTCTATGTTTCAAGAGCCAAGGAAAAGAAAATGCATTCTGCAATAGATTCAATAAAAGAAGACCTCTCTAAAGGAAATAAACCTGATATCCAGAAAACGCTTGATTAAGATGAAAGAGGAATTGGATATTTTCACAAAAAAAGTTAATGTAAAAAAACAAAAGCCAAAGCTGGATGTTGATTACAGGGAGAAAAATTCTCTTGTTCCTTCAGAGCTGGTTAGCCTCGGAATGGATGTTGAATTTAAAGAGCTGAAGGTTGCAGACTATATTGTAAATGGAATTGCAATAGAAAGAAAAACAGTTTCTGACTTTATTTCTTCAATGATGAACAGGAGGATTTTAAATCAGCTTGAAGAGCTTCAGCAATATGAATCAAGGTTGCTGATTATAGAAGGAATAAGTGAACAGGAGCTTTACACTGATTCTGGAAAAAAAAGAGAGTTTTATTATTCTCTGGCAGATACAGAGAATTATTCTGGAAATCTCAAAGAAAAAGGGGGAAAAGCAAACGGGATTCCCCCTAATGCTGTAAGAAGTTTTTTACTCACGGTTCTATTGAAGCATAAAGTGCCGATAATATTTACGAAAAATGCTGAAGACACTGCAAAATTCATATCTGTCCTTTCAAAAAAGAAGCCAAAAGAGACACCATTAAATGTAAGGAAAAAGGCGCTAAATCCAAAAGAACAAAAACAATTCATAATAGAGAGCTTTCCAGGCATAGGCCCGAAAAAAGCAAAAGCATTGCTGAAAAGATTCGGCACTCTGAAGGGAATAATCAATGCTTCTGAAAAAGAGCTTAGAGAAATAATTGGAAAAAAGGCAGAGAATATAAAGAAAATTATTGAGGAGAAATATTGATGCTTACAAGGCTTTTTGCCCTTTCTGACAAATAATCCCTGTAATTCCCTAAAATAAATTCAGTTGTTGAAGATTCTTTTTCAGAATATCCCTTCTTTAATTTTATTGACCCTCTTTCACTGTTTCTGGTTCCCTGAACATACTCAAAAGGAGATTTAAAAAAAGAGTTATCTTCAAGAAAAAAAGCCCAGTGAAATGAATGGTGCATGTAGGTAAAATCTCTTTTAGAGATTCTCATTTTTTCAAAAAGCCTTTTATTCAGAGAGTCATAAAAAGCGTCAAGCTTCATCCCGTCAGAGACAATTTTAAATGCCTCATTAACACAATCCCTTACAAAAGAATCTATTTTGACATTCTGTTTATGGAGGTATAGCACCTCCATTTTCTGCAAGTCTATTATTGGGTAATCTTCGCCATCTTTTCCTCCTTCAGGAAAAAAAGCGATGATTTTCTTTTCCCACAAAAGCCTTTCAATAGGGTGGTGCCCTTCATAAAGATTAAATCCTTTCTCAGGAATCACTATTGCAAACCTCTCTCCAGCAATTTTATCTACGAGATTTTTTAAACCTGTTGAATCTGCACTAAAACTCATTAAAATATCAAAAAATATTTTGCATTATTAAATAAATATATACTCCAATATATAAATAAAAAAATACTATTCTAATTTAAACCTTTCAAGGACTTTGTATCTAACCCCTTCTTTTCTTTGCCCCATTAACTCGGATTTCATTAAGACAAACTCATTAATATCAAATTCCATATCGCTAAGATGAATTTTTTTGATTTCCTCCAGAAGCCGTTCTTTATTGGCCTTGTTTGCAAAATTTTTCACTCTTGCAACAGTTATGTGGGAATTAAACTTTTCTGAGTCAGAAGGATTTTCCTGGAACTTGCCTGCTATTTGTTTTTGAAGCTCATCAAGTTTTTCAGAGTCAGAACCAACCGCCACCCATAAAACCCCGATATACTTTTCATTGTTAAAGAATCCAATACCTTTTGTTTTGCACTTAAATCTCCTGAGTTTTATCTCTTTTAGCTTCTTTATTATCTCATCAGCTTTTTCTTCAGAAACCTCTCCAAAAAATTTAAGAGTGATGTGAAGGTTGTCTTTTTTTACAAAAGCCCCTTTGAACAGGTTTTTTCCCTGAAGAGTTTCAAACTTGTGAAAAATTCTGGACTTTACATGGTCTGGCAGTTCTATTGCTGCAAAAACCCTCATTTTACAAATTCATTTCTATTCTAAATCAGCTCACTCAGAATCTTTGCTCCAAGCTTAACTGTAAGATTGTTTTTTTCCTTATCAGGATTTATCTCCACAATATCAAGTGCCCTGAGGTTTTTAATTTTATTTATTCTCTGTATCAGGTAAAGAAATTCTCTGCTTGTTAGTCCTCCTGGCTCAAGATATCCTGTAGCGGGAGCAAATGCAGGATCAATAACATCTATGTCAATAGAAACATAAAGCTCTTTCCTGTTTGAAAACTCCATTATGGCATCGCAGACATCCCGCAAATCCTCTAAAAGAGAGTTGATTGATATTGTTCTTATATTGTGTTTTTTAAGAAAAATAGTTTCTTCAGAATAAGAATTCCTGACGCCGACCAAAAGAAGGTTCTCGGCAGGAAATCCTTCTTCAATTAATGCCCTCAGCCACTCTTCATGCGTCGGAGATCTCCCTCTTTTGTCCGAAGAAAGAGGCATGCAGTCAGGATGAGCATCAAACACTATAAGGCACGGCTCCCTCATGCTCTCTGAACTCCTGACATGGTTAAAAAATGCCCTTATTATTGAATAGCTTACAGAATGGTCTCCTCCAAGAAAAACGCTTCTTTGGCCTCTTCCAAATACTTCCAAAGAATTTTTGTAAATAAGACTGTTTGCTGTGTCAATATTTGAGTTGTCAAGAGAAATCTCCTTAAAATCAAAAAGTCTTGCATCTATTGGCTTTCCCTGTTCGTTTGAATAAATCTCCTTCTCAAAAGCTTTTAAGACAGCATCTCCGGCTTTCTCGCATCCATTAGTTTTTCCAAGACCATTAATTCCTGGAACCTTCACAATAATCATAAAAGGTACTAAGAAAAGATATTTTTAAGGTTAATGCCAATGAAGTGTTTAAAAGAAGGATTTATTTTTTTCCAAAGCCAAGTATCTCCTGTATGTCTCTTTCAGCCCATCCTTTTTCCACAAACATCTTTTTAATTTGTTCAGGAGCATACCCTTTTTCACTTGCTTTTTGGGCAAAGCTTACAGCCTCTCTTATAAGGGGCTTTTTCAAAGTTCTTTCAAGAGACTCTCTAAATTTTCTTCTGCGCCTTTTTTTGATTTTTATAGTGAAAAATACTGCAAAAAACAAGGCAATAAACGCCATAATTAGGTAAAATACAATTTTAAGAATAAAAAGTAAAAAGACAGCCATAATAAACAGCAAAAATACAATTGCCAGTGCAGTTATTTCTGAGCTTTTCATTTACAATAATAATTAAAGAAATTTAAAAAATTATTCTTTTGAGAAGTTGAATGGAAATTATTTAG
>JALUUW010000021.1 GCA_027021195.1 Candidatus Pacearchaeota archaeon
TAGATTATAAGGTCTATGGCAAAAGCATCGGAAAATTTAAGGCATTAGTGTGCGGCTCGTGCGGGGAACAATGGTTTGACGAATCAGTATCCAGAAAAATAGAAGATGCAGAGAAAAAGGCCGGAATTTTTGGATTATCAAGAGAAAGCAAGATAGGTTATTCCGGGAATTCTCTTATCATAAGAATACCAAAAGAGCTGGCAAAATTTATGAAATTAAGAAAAGAAACAGAGATCATTATCTATCCAGAAGATGAAAATAAATTATGCGTAGCTATAAAATAACTGTCAATAAAAGATTCTGGACAATATCAGTAAAGTCTTAAAATGAACCTGCAATTTTACCTTGAAAAGCTGCATGCATCTGAAGAGTTTAAGAAATTCAAGAGGGAAAACCCTGATGCCTATCTGTGCTCTGCTTTTTTTTCCATTGACAAAGAAAACATGAAAAGCCCTGACAACAAGTCCCATCTTGATTTTTATGTTCCTCCAAAGGATAAGAATGAAAAGGGAAAAATGTTCAGTTTTCAGCTGGAAGAGGGGGTTAAGCTTGTCCCTCTTGATACTTCCGGATTCCCAGATGGGATGGATTCAGAGGAAATTTCCAGTGACATTAATCTTGATTTTAATAATGTGGAAAAGATGATTGCTGAGAGAATGGAAAAAGAGAACTTAAGGAATAAAATCCAGAAAATACTTTTTTCCCTTCAAAATAAAGAAGGAAAGGCTTTTCTAATTGGAACTGTATTTATATCGATGTTCGGCCTGTTGAAAGTTAATATAGACCTTTCAGAAAAGCCATTTTGGAAAATAACTTCTTTTGAGAAAAAATCTTTTTTTGATATGCTGAGCATTACAGGGAAGAAAAAATAGGAGATGCTGGTTAAATATTCTAACTCAAACCAAGGCTTATTCTAAGTGCAAGGTCCAATTTTTCCATCACTTCCTGGCTTAAAGAAGCTAATTTCCTTTTTATCCTTTTTTTGCCAATTGTTCTTATTTGATTGGCTAATATTGTTGAATCTACTTTTAATCCGGATTCTTCTTTTGTTATCTCAACATTTGTAGGGAATTCTTTGGAGTATATTTTTGATGTTATAGGGGCAATTATTGTTGTTGGACTGAATTGATTCCCTGATTCATTTTGTATAATTACTGCCGGGCGAATATTGCCTTGTTCAGAACCAACAACAGGATCAAGATTAACTAAAAAGATATCTCCTCTGTTAATTTTCATTTTCATCCCATTCCCAATCCAACTCGGCATCAGCATGTTTCCACTCCCTGCAAATTTTTAGAGAGTCTTCAGCCATTTCTTTATAACCTTCAATAAGGAGTTCTTTTTGTCTTCTCTTATTTTTCTCTGCTTCGTTCATAAGCTTCACAATAACCTGCTCATAAGTTTCCTTTTTAGATTTAAGTTTGTCTAATTTTGCTTTAGTTTTTTCATTGAGTTGTATTGTTGTAACCATATTTCTATAGAAGACCTATAGTTTATAATATTTTTGTTTTTCCATCAACAAATCAGCTGCCATGGCTATTTCCCTGTTCTTCTTCTTTCCTTAACTGCCCTTATTTTAAATGATTCTGTGATTCTTCTGAAAGATCATTGATGGGCATGCTTAGCATTACAGGGAAGAAAAAATAGGAAAAAGCAACTTTTGCTCAAGAATTATAAGCGCCTTTCAGCAATAAAATTAATCATCATCCCTGTATTCAGTGTTTTTTTTATCTTAAATCCTGCATATCTGAATAGATCATGTATTTCTTTTTCATCAAACAAATAATAGTATCTTTTTCCTTTCTCTCTCCATTTCACATATCTTTCCTTAGGAGAGTTTTTGAATCTTTTTGAATTTTTATTCCATACCCCGACAAGCACCTCTGAATTTGGCTTTAAAACCCTGAAAAGCTCTTCAACTGCTTTTTTCCTTGCTTCAGGCGTTTCAATGCAGTGTATTGATGATATGGCTATTGCTGAGTCAAAAAAATTATCTTTAAACGGAAGCTTAGCTAAATCTGATACAAAGAACTCTGCATCAATGTTTTTTTCTCTTGATTTTTTCTGAGCAAGCCTTATCATTTCCTCTGAAAAGTCAACAAGATACATCTTCCCTTCCTTGATTTTAATAAGATGCCTTCCTGCACCGCTTCCCAAATCAAGAATATTCCCTGTTTTGTCTTTTAAGAATTCAAAAACATGTTCTGCAGGATTTGTCTTGAATTCAAACCACTCTTCTGCTATGTTATTCCATACTTGTTTTTGATTTTTCAGGGTATCTGGTTTTTTGAAGTTCATGGTTTAGAGAAATAAAATATAGTTATAAAGTTATTTTTACAAATCTTTCGGCTGTTTTCCTACTCTTTAATAACTTCCCCACTATTTTAAATGCGCTCACTCTCCTTTAAATTCCACTATATGGAATGTGCTGTAGCCTTTTTCTTCCAGCTTTCCCCTGCCCTTTAAGTCAGGAAGGTCAATAACAAAAGCGCACTCAACAATTTTTCCTCCAAGAGTTTCTATAAGTTTGCATGATGCCAAGGCAGTGCCTCCTGTTGCAATTAAATCATCAACAAGCAAAACTCTCTGTCCGGGATGAATTGCGTCTTTGTGTATCTCTACTGTGTCTGTCCCGTATTCAAGCTCGTATTCGTGGCTCTCTGTCTCATGCGGGAGCTTCCCCTTTTTTCTTATTGGAACAAAACCGCAGTTTAATTTTCCAGCCAGATGCCCTCCGACAATAAACCCTCTTGACTCTATTCCAACAACAATATCAATCTTCATGTTTTTATATCTGTTATAAAGAATGTCCATTACTCTCTCCATTCCTTCCCTGTCCTTGAATAAGGTAGTGATGTCTCTGAACATAATTCCTGGCTTAGGAAAATCAGGTATTGTCCTTATTTTGCTTTTAATGGATTCAACATCTCTTTTAATCAGCTCTTTGTTTGAAATTTTCTCAATTGCTTTAATTAAGACTTTTTTTACATTCTCGGAGTTTTGCTTCATAACCTTTTCAATCTCTTCCCATGTTACAGGCTTCTCTGTTTTTTTCCAGCAGTCATAATCTGTTGACATTGCTATTACTGCATACTCAATTTCTGCCTCTCTTGCCAGAATTGCCTCAGGCGAGGTGGACATATTTACCACATGAGCAAATTTTCTGAACATAAAACTCTCTGCCCTTGTTGAGAATCTCGGGCCTTCAATAGTCAGAATGGTTCCTATTTTATGGTGCCTTAAGCCTAATTCTTCGCAGGCATCAATCAAATACTGCCTCAGGGTTTCAGAAAACGGGTCAGCGAGGCTTACATGCTTTATTCCTTGCTTGAAGTCATCAAAAAAAGTTACATTCCTGTGTTTTGTAAAATCTATAAACTGGTTTGCTATGACAAAATCTCCGGGAGCAATACTCTCCTTTAATGAACCGACAGCAGTTGTTGCCAAAACCTGCTTGCATCCGAGTTTTGCAAGAGCATAGATATTTGCCCTATTGTTTACATTTGTAGGAGTAATCTCGTGATTTAACCCATGTCTTGATAGAATATAAACTTCAGTTCCATTAAGAGTTCCTTTTTTTATCTTTGAAGATGGCTTTCCATACGGAGTTTCAGCCTCAATCTCTTCAATATTCTGCAGAATATCTCCTTTTTCAAGCCCGCTTCCGCCGATTATCCCTATTTTTTCAGGCATTTTAAACATATATTACTTTTTTATTTGTCATGTCTAATTTTACCTCTCTTCCATTTTCCCATTTGAAAGAATATACTGCAATCCCATTCTCCCATTGTATAAAGCTGTTAAGAGGAACAGAAATTTTTATTCTCTTCTCAAGATTCTCGTATATATCCCTTAATAATCTATCTTGTTTAGTATATTTTTCTAAGGTTCTATAAGAAACTCTTCTGTAACTTTTTTCTTTATTTTCTTTTTCTGCAATAATCCAATATCTTGGAAAATTATCTAACCTGTAATATTTGTACAATTCCTCATCAACCTGACTTCTCCTGCTTCTTGGAAAAAAAGGTTCATTGATATCTTTAAAATTAATACATTTATTTAGGGATTTTATTAATTCTTCATCAGAAATAAAGAATTCAAGTGCTGATAATGGAATCCCATATTTCCTTGCAAACATTTTTCCTTGCCAGGTTTGCATAATTTTTATTAGTTCTGGGTTATTAGGAAGACCTATCATTTAATTAAAATAAGTAAAGCCTTTATAAGGATTTTTATAGTTCAGAAGCAGTTTGTTAATGCTATGGGAGCAACAACAAGATTTATGGTTTATTCTGAATATATGGGTGGAAGGCAACAATCCTCCTTTACAGATAATTTTATAAACTATGGCAATCCTTTGATTAAATGGGAGATCTGATAAAAATTGCAGAAGAAGGATGGAATAATAAACCTCCAAGAATTGAAGATTTATACTGGAAAAAGCCTGAGGAGCCGCCTAAACCAACTGATATCAGAGAGTATAGGGCTAATAAAGATAGGAGAGAGATGATTGAAATTTTCAGAGGGGCGTTTAGTGACCTTACTTTTTACGGAGTTTTTAATAAATACTAGCTAATTTTTAGATTAGATTCTTTTTTTATTTATTCAATATTTTTAAACTATTTTTTTCTAATTTTATCATGCTAAAGCCCAAAAAAAACGAAGTCAGAAAGCCGACAAAAACTATCTCAGGAATAACTCCTGTGGCAGTGATGCTTCCTCCAAGAGAATGCAGGCACGGGGCCTGTTTGTATTGTCCAAACCTCGATGTTCCTCAAAGCTACACCCCCAAGTCCCCTGTAGTCATGAGAGCTTCTAAATTAGGGTATGATTCTTACAAGCAGGTTCAATCAAGATTAAAGGCCTTTAAGGCAATGAATCACCCTACAGACAAAGTTGAATTAATTATAATGGGAGGGACTTTTCTGCAGTACCCTAAAAAATTCCAGTATGAATTTATTAAGGGATGTTATGACGCTCTCAATGAAAAAAAATCAGAATCCCTAAAACAAGCTCAGAGAATAAATCAAGCAACTGGAAAACACAAATGCGTTGCACTTTGCATTGAAACAAGGCCGGACAACTGCACTGATACTGATATTAAAAAAATGAGAGAATGGGGGGCGACAAGAGTTGAGATTGGAGTGCAGATTATTGATGACAGAATATACAGAAAAATCAAAAGAGGGCATAGTGTTAAGGATGTTGCGAAAGCTACTGAAAGGCTGAAAGATGCTGGCTTTAAGATTGGCTATCATATAATGCCTGGCCTTCCTGGAAGCAATCCAAGAAAAGACCTGCAACTTTTCAAGAAGCTCTTTTCAGATGAGAGGTTTAAGCCGGACCAGCTGAAGATATACCCCTGCCAGGTTATGCCGGGCTCAGAGCTTGAGGATTTATACTGGAGAGGAAAGTTTAGGCCATATACAAAAGAAGAGACTGAAAAAATCATTATTAGCATGCTGAAGATTGTTCCAAGATACTGCAGAGTCATGAGAATAATGAGGGAGATTCCTCCAGAGTATCTGATTGCAGGAATAACAAAGATTGACTTAAGAAAAGACATTGAAGAGGAACTTAAGAAGAAGAACACCGGACTGAAGGAAATAAGGTACAGGGAAATTGGCTTTGCATTGAGAGACAAAAAGCCAGTTAATCCTGAATTAAGGCTAAAAACTACAAAATACAGAGCCTCTAAAGGAGAGGAGCATTTTCTTGAGATAATTAACAAAGACGATGTTTTATTTGGTTTGCTGAGGCTGAGAATTTTCGGAAAAAAAGAAAAAAAAGCAATTGTAAGGGAGCTTCATGTTTATGGCCAGTCATTGAGAATAGGAGATGTCTCGGAAAAAGCACAGCAGCACCAAGGACTTGGAAAATGGCTGATGAAAGAGGCAGAAGAGATTGTTAGAAAGCATAAGATAAAAAAATTAAGCATAATTTCAGGAATAGGAGTAAGGGAATATTACAGAAAATTAGGATACATACTGGAGAAGGAAGGAGGGTATATGGTTAAGCCTTTCTAAACCTATTTAAACAATACTCCTTATTACTGGTTATGATGTACTTATTTGTGCTTGGAAGAAATCCTGAATTGTCAGTTGCTGAAATTGTGTCTTATATTGAAAAAGAAGGCAATTCTGTTAAAATGCATTCTAAAAACAGAAATTCTGTCTTAGTTGAGGTAGAAAAGCCGCTTAAAAAAAATATAATAAAAGACCTTGGAGGAACCATATCTATTGGAGAGATAATTATTTCTGGAAATCCTGAAGAGATAATAACCTCTCTTGAGAGAAAAGAGATTTACAAAGGAGCATGCAATAAGTTTAATTATGTTATCTGGAATTTCTGCAATGAGGATTTTTACTGGAAGATATCTGATTACTTGAAAAAAAGATTCAGGAAAGAGGGATTAAAAGCAACAGAAAAGAAACTGGCTGGAGTGATATCACTTCAGAGCGGAGAGAAAGTTCCCAATCTTTCTTCATCATTAGTTGGTGAGGAGTATTTTTTGTTTAGTGGTGAAGAGAATGAAAGCCCCCTTTATTTTGGAAGAATAAAAGAGAGGTGTGATTATGAAGAGATAGAGAAGAGAGATATGGGAAAGCCTGTAAGAAGAGAGATGCTGTCAATTTCCCCGCGCCTTGCAAAGATAATGATTAATCTTTCTATGGTTAAAAAGAATGAAACTCTTTTAGACCCTTTTTGCGGAATAGGAGTCATTCTTAATGAGGCACTAATACAGGGAATAACTGTTATCGGAATTGACAGGGATGAAGAAGCAATTAATGGCGCAAGAAAAAATCTTGAGTGGTCTAATTTTTCAAAAAATAATTATAAGCTGATTAATGGAGATTCCAGCAAAATTAAGAATCTTAAAGCAGATGTTATAGTAACTGAGCCTGATTTTGGAGAGGCACTCAGAAAAATTCCTTCAAAAGAAAAAGCAGAGAAAATGATTCTTGGCTTTGAGAACATTATTATAAAAGTATTAAATAATTTAAAGGAAGGCATTTCAGGAAGAATTGTTTTTACCTCTCCTCTAATAAAGACTTTTAATGGAAGAATTTCATGCAATTCTGATAAAATTTCAAAGAGAACAGGGCTGAGAGTTATTGGCGGATTCCCTCTTCAGGAATTTAGGAAGAAACAGCTTGTTGGAAGGGAGATTTTTGTTTTAGAGAAATAAACTTCTGTTCAGGAATACAAATTTTTATAAAAATAACAATGTTATTAAGAACATGTCTCCTAAAAAATTAACTAAAGAGGATATAGAAGAAAAAAGAAAAATAGTTCTTGAATCTCTTTTAGAGCTATGCCGAAAAAATGGCGGATTTGGGGACAACTCCAGCTATTATACCCCTACAGGAATCTCTACTTATATGACTAGGAATGGTAAGCCAATAAGAAATATGAAGCCGGAAATTGTGAAAGCGCTTTTGAGCAGTCTTAAAGGAAAGTTCGTCCGAGAGATAGAGCTGTATAACAGCGATAGAAGGGTGTCAGTAGGATATGCTGTTGACTCTGGAAAAATAAGCCAGATTGAAAGATATCTGAAGTCTTAGCTCCTATCACAAACCTTATAAACCAAATTTCTTGAATAATTATTATGAAAGGAAAAGTTATTCAATTCAGAAGAGGAAGACACACTATTAAGAAAAGGCATTTTTTAATAGAAGTTGAAGGAGTTGCTACAAGAAAGGATGCAGAGAAACTTGCAGGGAAAAAGGTGGAGTGGAAGTCTCCTGCAGGCAAAATAATTACTGGAAAAATCTCAGATGCTCATGGAAATAAAGGGATTGTCCGCGCTATTTTTGAAAAAGGCCTTCCAGGACAGGCAATTACAACAGAGGTTAAAATAGAATAAAGAAAATGATATACACTGAAGAAGGTTCAATAATTATGAGAAAAGAATCAGATGTTTACAGCCCTGTCTTAGTTGAGAGACTCCCGGTTGGTTATGACCAGAATGGACATAAAACTGAAATCCTTGAAAAAGGAGGTCTAATAGATAAGCTAGTCTGAAAATGGCATTAAGAAAAGCAACAGCATACTCAAAAAAGAAAGTTACTCCATATACAAGAGTCAGTAAGAGAAGGCAGAAGTCTTACATAAAAACAGTCCCTCAGCAAAAAATAGTAAAGTTTACAATGGGGAATGAAGAGCTTCTTAACAAAGGGAAGCTTCGCTTTAAGCTTTATGTTGTTTCAGGAGAGAAGGTCCAGATAAGGCATAATGCTCTTGAAGCCTGCAGGCAGTATATAAATAAAAAGCTTGACAAGGAGCTTTCAGGACAGTATGTGTTCAAAGTCATACCTTTTCCACATCATATACAGAGAGAAAACAAGATGCTTACTGGAGCAGGAGCAGACAGAATGCAGACCGGAATGCAGCTCTCTTTTGGAAAGGCAATGGGGAAAGCAGCTATTCTTAAAGAGGGTTCAGGGATTTTTTTTGCAGCTTTGCCTGATAAGAAAGCAGTGCAGTTTGCAAGAAGAGTTTTCAAGCAGGTTAAGTCAAAACTTCCCTGCAAGACAAGGATTATTTCTGAAGAAATATAGTGTTATTAACTATCTGGTAGTAACATAATCGAAAGATTTATAAAGTCCGCAGTTCTTGAAATATCATAAAAATTAAAGAAAATATAAAATGGCAAAAAACAAAACAGAAGAAGAAAGAAAAAAGGAAGAGATGAGAAGAGAGCAATTGAAAATTCTTAAGAGTGGTCCTGTTAAGAATATTTATCTTGCATCCCGTAGCAGGGATGCCGAAAGATATGGCAAAATCGGAAAGGCTACAGGGACAGGCCTTTATCTTCAGGCCCTAACTAATCCAGATACTCCTCTTAGCAAACTTCTGGCTGCCCCTTATATAAAGGCTGCAATTGAAGCGCAAAAAAAGGGAAAAGACATTTATGAACATGGAGCATTCACTCCAATCGGACTTCTTGAGAATGCAGAAGGATTTTATCAAAGCGCCATAAATGGGGTTAAAGTAAGAGATGTTCTTGACTTAATGGGAATCAGCGAGGTTCATAAACAGAACATATCTGAAGATCAGAAAGACATGTATATGGAGGATTTTAAAAAAGCCAATGAGGATATTTACAATGGGCTTGTAGAAGCTTACTTTAGGTCTGTAGAACAGATTGGGATTGGAGAAGCAATTTCAGAGAGTGGCAGAGGTATAATAAAGAATCTTGAATCAATTCTCAAAGAGGATCCAAGTAAGAAGGAAGAAAAAGAGAATAAGAATCGGAAATGAAGTTAAGCCTATGGATTTTTCAGGAATTTAAAAAAGAAGAAAGGCATACGTATTCCAGCTTAAGAATAGCAGAAATAACTATGAAAAAGATGAATGAATAAAATGGGGAAAGAAGTTAAATATGGAGTAATTTCTGATTTGCATGGAGACCCAAATATAGTGCCTTTGGCTATTGATGTTTTAAAATCTCAGGGTGCAGAAAAATTATTGGTTAACGGGGACATATGCGACAGGCAAGAAAATCTTGAAGACAGTCAGCGATATACTGCATTTGTTTTAGATTCAATAGGCAAAAGCGGGCTGGAAAGTTTTGTTCAGCCAGGAAGCCATGAGACTCTTCTAGGATATGGATGTGTTATAGAGTATTTTTCAGATAAATACGACAATATTCTTGACTGCCAGAGAATCTCTCAAGTAAGTAATAACGGGCATCAGTTAGTTTTTCTTCCTGGAAGTGATTCTCTTTGCGGAGGAGAGTATCAGATTGGAAACGGGAGAATTCCAAGTGGAAAATATTTCATAGATATTCATAACAAATTTTTACCTTTATCAACTCCTAAAGAAAAATTGCGAAGATTATCTAATCTAAGAAAATTAAAAGGAATGATACAATATGCCAACATAAATGATTTGAAAGAATTAGTAACAGAACCAGAAAAAACAATTGTTGTCTCCCATGTTCCAAGAAAATTTAACAAGTTAGAAAATGCAGTTGATGTTGCAGAATTTGGAATGCCTTACAAAGACTTTCAAAAATTAAGAGTAAAATTAGAGAACGGTCAAAATGATACTATTTATTTCTGTGATTTATCTAGAGAACAATTAGTAGATTATTTAAAATATCTGAAAGTAAAAGAGATTATGGAGAGAGATTATATATCTTCGGGCCATATTATACCTATCGAGCATGCAAGAAATATGCTTTCTAAAGACTCTCTTTTACCTGTAGAAATAAAACAAGAAAACAGAGGAAATGATGATTTAAAGAACCTTTATGAAGAATTAGGAATAACAAAATCTGTCAGTGGGCATTTTCATGAGTCAGGGCATAGGGCAAATGACAGCTACGGGAATAAAGTTCAGGAAGGAGTTTATACAGACAATTTATTCTGGAATTCCGGTTGCTTAAGTTTTGGCCAGACAGGAATTTTGACAGTTAAAGGACCACAAGTCAGCTACAGGAATATAAATCTAAGTGATTATTTAAAGTAAACAGGGTAAAGTTATTTATTTTCCTTCTCTTCAATAATCTCTTTTACAAGCTCAGCCATTACTTTCAGGAATTCCTCTGCCCTTTCCTGCCATGCATCTATTTCAACTCCCTTCAATTCACTGATTTTTCCATGAGCAATTTGCTTGTGCAGGTGAAACAAATCCCTGTACCATACAACATATTTCATTTTCAGTTTTCCAGCATCCACAAAAGTCTCTTTTAAATCAACTGGAATGTGCTCTGGAGAAGGCGGGAGAACATCTGCGGCAATAAGGGCGGCATGAGCAGAATCAACCATTGCCCAGTACACCCCTTCAATAGAGCTCAATTCAGCAGTCTTGCTTCTTAAGATATGTTTTGGAGCTCTCTGCAAAGCAGAGTAAATTGCTTCAGGAGTTGACTTTATTTTTCCCTCTATAAGTAAAAACTTTAATGGGTCAAAAAATCCTGCCATGTCTATCATTGTTTCCCCATATCTCAGAATATTGATGATAACAGGGTCTCCTCTCATTAAGTCTTCCCACCAAGTGCTTAATTTTATTGTATTTATATGGAGGCTTTTTTTATACGGATTTGCCCTTAGAATTTTATCAAGCTCCTCTCTGTACCATGCAATCATCTCCATATCCCATTTTATTGTCACATCATCAATCACAATTATTATATCTATATCAGATCCGGCTACTGCTTCTTGCTTGGCTATTGACCCAAAGAGAATAATTGATTTTATTGTTTTGTTGAATTTTTTGTAAACCTTGACTGCAAAGTCCATGGCTATTTCTGATTCTGATT
Source organism: Candidatus Pacearchaeota archaeon (assembly GCA_027021195.1). Lineage (GTDB taxonomy): Archaea > Nanobdellota > Nanobdellia > Pacearchaeales > GW2011-AR1 > JALUUW01. Next base: position 11,270 of record JALUUW010000021.1, read on the forward strand.
TCAGCTGGAGCGTTGGAATATTTTTTGCATTAGAGCTCTTCTTAGGGCTTTTCTTTTTCACACCTTTCTTAGAAATTTTTTTCTTTGCCATATTCCTCTTTTTTTGTATTTTTATAATGCTTGAGTAGTTTTTAAATTTAATCAAAGTCATCTGATTGAAGTAGTCACTTATTCCATTGGCCTCCCTGACATTCTTCCTCCCTGGGCACCCATTCTCTGGCCTCCAAGCTCCATTGGCAACTGCGAGAATCCTGCTCCAAAAGTTTCGTAATTTACCTGCGGAAGCATCATTCCATAGCCTCCTGAATAATCCTGGTGATATCCCATTGCCTGATTCCAGTAAGGCCCCATTTTCATTGAGTAAATTGGAGAACCGAATGCTTCAAGAGTGTATGAAAGGGGAGATGTCTGGAAATGTTGTATCCATCCTCCGGCTTCCACTATTTTTCTTGCCCCTTCCAAAGTTCCAGCCTTTTCAATTTTCTCAAGAATCTTCTTGATTGGAACATTCCCCATTCCCGGAGGCAAATGGCTGTCAGAATACCCGAAATTGTCAGTAAGGTGAACGTGTTTCACATATTTAGCCATTTCAGCAGCTTCTCTTGCAATGTCTTCGTCTTTAAACCCGTGTTTTTTTGTGATATTCAAATGGCCTACGTCAAGAGTCATTCCTATTATTTTTTCTGCCTCTTTTCTTGCTACAGATTCCGAGACTCCTTTTTTAACTGCTTGCTCAACAAATTTTTCACGAGACTTTTCAATCAATTCTTTCATTTCCTTCCCTGTTGAGAAAGCCATTCCTGGATAGAGGTTTTCTATGCTCAGCGTAGGAACTTTTCCAGTGTCTTTGTATCTCTCAAAAGCATTAAACGCTACATTTGCGAATGTTTGCGCTGACTTATCAATTGCAAACTTTTCTACTGGAATATACATCTCAGGAGTGACTTCACTCAACCCGTTAATTAATATCTGAAGTGCCTGAGATTTTTTCATAAGATCAAATCTGTCTGGCTTTTCATTCCCTTTTATTCCGAGAGCCTGTCTATATTTGTCTGAGATTTCTTTGAGCTTTCTTCTGTCTTCTTCTGTACCGAATTTATATGCCCTATCAAAAAGAGAACGAAGACTCATCTCAGTATTCTTTAAATACTCGTCAGCATTATGTATTCTGTTTATTACACTAACCTGTTGGGGCTGAAGGTTTTCTTGGCTTATTTCTCCTGATGCTAATTTTTTGTAAAGCTCTTTTCCAAGAGGATAGCTCTCAGAAAGCATTCGGTCAGCATAATCTTTACTAAATACATTATTTGAAACCTCTTTTTCCCACACTTGCCTATTAACCAATTTAAGCTCTTCTTCAGGATCTACTTTTTTTGCTTTTTCTACGTTCTGAAGCTCAGGATAGTGCCTTATTTCTTCCTGTAAAGGCCCCATACGTCCGCTTTCTCTGTTTATTATCATTAGCTGGCTAACTTTCTTCCCATCAGGAGTCATTTTGTATTCTGTTCCGGGGATATTTGAGGCATGAATTGTTATTGGTACGCCACCATCATCACTTACTTCAACAGCTCTATCAACAACATTGTTTAGCCTTCTTTCAATTAACTGCCTGTTTTCTTCGCTCCATCCCTGTTCAGTAATTCCCGATGGCTCCATTGTTTGAATTGGGGCATGAACAGAGATTTTTGCTCCTGTCAGTTTTGCCAGGCGGTTTATTTCTTTGAAGTGTTGTTTAGGGATTTGGTCAAACTGGTCTGGGTGAATTGATCCAATTTCAATAGGAACAATTCCTTGATTAAGGATTTTGCTCACAGCATCTATCTGGTTGGCAGTTGTTGGGTTTGTTGTTGCACCCAATTCACTTGAGGCAATTCTAAAATTAACTTCTGGCTGAAGTTCTCCATAGTTTGGCTTTAAAGAGGAATACCCTCCCTGATAAATGTCTGATATGCTGTAATCTCCTCTTTTTTCCATTTTTATTCTAATAACAAGATATTTATAAATATAGTGAATCAACTGTCCATCCACTTAATATGGGCTTTATTTCTCTTATTTTCGGATGATGTTTTATTATTAGTGAATATAATTCTTCCCCTGAATCGTGTATTAATTCCTGCTTTTTAATTAATTCTTTTTTCTTGTTGCTCAATAACAAAATTCTATTCGGCCTTTTTTCAAAGCTCTTTGGTTTCTTTTTGAATGTTTGAATTTCTTTTAGAGCCCATTTCATTGATATAAGCTCTTTTTTATTTAGCGCAAATAAAGCTTTTACCAGCATTTCAACTGATTTATTTATTATGCTGCTAAGGGCAAGCAGATTTTTCTTTTTTTTGCATATTTCTATATGTTTTTTTATTCTTAGAGGATATACAATTGACTTCAGTTCAGACTCAAAGTTGTTATTATGGGGAATTTGTTTCCTGAATTTTTTGAGTATGCCTTTAGGATCATAGACAATTTTAAGGCATCTTTTTAGATAATTATTATTGGCATTATTCAGTTTATTTATGCTGATTAATCTTAAGTCAACATTCATGTCTTTTGTTTTTACAGGAAGCATATTCAGGTTTTTAAAAATCTCTGGGCAGGGGTGAATCTCTAATTTCAACAATCTTATCTTTCCAGTAAATTCTTTGAGAGTTATTTTGCCAGATGTAACTATTATAAGGTTAGCATCGGAATATTTATCTTTATATCCCAAACCAAAGCTTCCT
>JALUUW010000022.1 GCA_027021195.1 Candidatus Pacearchaeota archaeon
TTTCTTCTTATAAGTCTATGCTTGAAGAAAATCCTGATATTGCTTCAAAAATAAATCAAAAACTTATTGATATTGTAAAAAAGATGGAAATGCCCGAGTCTCTTGAGATTAAATTCGTTTTAATTAATGCAATAATGGACTCTGCAGGAAAGAAGGTTAAGAAGCCGGACTTTAAAAAGCTAAAAATAAAGTCAGATGACCTGAATGATTTGCTTAAAGCTTTTGAGGAAGATTTTGACTTTTTAGAGATAAGCTACTCTGCAGATGCTGTGAAAAAAGCATCTCATGGAAAAGAAAAAGAATTGCCTGCAAGTCTTTCAAGAAAAGATGCTGAGATTTATTTTCTTGAAAGGTTAAGGAAAAGCATTCTTGACAGTGTTGGCCCTATTGGATTTAACAACAGGGCTGATTTCTTGTATTCTCATATTAGCTATGAAATAACCAGGCTTCTTCCTCGTACACTGAACATTGCAGACAGCTCTGTTGAAGAATTTGAAAGAAAGTGCAGAGAAGATGAAGATGATGCTTTTTTTGACTCTGTATTTTTAAACAAAATATTTGAAAAGTCAAGAAGGACAAAGTTGGACTTGGAAATTTCTGGAAAAGACAGGCCTTTCATGTTCTATAGATTCAACCCGGTTTTAAGAAATATGTATGTCGCTCATGCAGGAGATGTGTTTATGGCTGGTTCTGGGGGAAGAATTAAGAGACTTTCTGTTGAGAATGCCAGAAACTGTTTTATGATGAATTCCTCTGCGCAAATTGAAGAAATGGATGTCAATAAATCAGGGCATAGCTTCATGGCAGGTTCATGGGCAAGAATAGGCAAAATTAAGGTCATGGATAGCGGAGAAAACTTCATGCATAATTCATATTCCAAGATTGGGAAATTATTTGTTTATAAGACAGGGGAAAGATTTATGGTAATGTCTAATGCTGAGATAGAAAAGGCCTGTATCGAGAATTCTGGAGACTATCTTATGCTTTTTTCAAGAGCTAAAATTAATGATCTTTATATCAGGAGAACAGGGATAGATTGCATGATGGGATCAAGAGCAAGAATTGAAAAAGCAGAAGTTGTTGATGCAAAAAGGTATCTTTTGTCAGAATCTTACGCGAAAATTAATGAACTGCATATTAGAGATATTGGAAAGGGATTTATGTCTCTTTCGCACGCCAACATCGGAAGAGTATATTTTGATGCAGGGGCATCGGACAATAATGGACAGGGAATAAAATTAACCTTGAGAAATTTAAAAAACAGGATTGATTATTTCATAATGAAAATAAGCGACAAATTGTTTGATGGAGGGTATGACTTATCCTAATATTGCTTTATAGATAATGCGTGTGAGATAGATTAATAAAAACCCTTTATTTCCAGATATTATGGGTATTCAAAAAACAAAATCCCAGATAAAAAAATTGGCAGAAGAGTTTGACTTAAAATACAATTCAAATTGGTTTAAGCATTTATGGATTTCTGTAAGGCATGAAATTTTAACTGAATATATTGGAACCTGCCCGGACCCAATTTATCAAAAATATGGAAAGACAGCAGAACAAAGAATAAAAAATATTGATAAATTTGTAAGTTCAAAAGATTTCAAAGATTGTTTGAAGAGATATGGCGGGCAGGTTGTACAAAAAAGCGAGTTGAAACAAGAAGAAAAAAGGATTAAACAGATTAAAGATAAAAAATTAAAAAACGAGCTTTTAAAATTTCATGTTAAATTAAAAAACCGATTTGGTCAAGCTGATTTTTTGGCTCTTCTGACAATTCCAAGAAATAAAAAAGAAAAAGAATGGCAGATAAGATTTTGCCTGAGGCACGAATGGATTCATATTTTGCTGGACAATAATAAAATTCAATTTCAAGAGATTTCTAAAAAATATTGGCCATATGATGAGGGAATTAACGAATACATGGGTGCCTACTTGGATGGAACATTGGATAAGCTTGAAAAGTTTAGAGATAAAGAAGATTATCCAATGGAGAAAAAATATTGGGTTTATGCCATAAAATTAAGAGAATTGCTTAAAGACAAGAAAACTCCAAGAGAAAGAAAAAAAGCAATTCTCAATTTAATCTCTAACTTAAAAAGAAGATCACGCATACAAAATTAAGGGCAGGAGAATTAATTTTTATTTCTGCTAACATAAATTTGCCAGCAATTTATTATTTATAATCCTCCAGAATCTCCTTCTCAAGAAAATGCAGCTTGCTTGGGATAATTATGCAGTAAGGGCTTTTTATTCCTTTATAATCTCTTACTTCGCTTACATCCCTGTATATTATTTTTTTATGTTTTGTCCCCAGTGCCTGGCAAACAACAATCTTCTTTAAAGATATTTTATGGTTTTTAGCTGCCTGTTCGAGCTGGATGATTGCATCGGAAAATTTAAGCCCTATATCAATTAGAATCAGGCTGTGCGCTCTCATTGAAAGATTTTCTTGAACTGTTTTCATAAAACTGTCTGGAGTAAAGCTCTTTTTTTCATCCCATTTGGGCATGCTGGCTATTTTTCCGAATTTATAAATCTGCAGCCCTGTTTCAGCAACTGCATCAAAAACAGATGCATTGTATATTACTTTGCATTTAATGCCTGATTTTTTTGCCTCTTGAAGCAATGTTATGTGGGTTGTCGCAGTTAAAGGAGAACCGTAAATAAGCAATGCAACATCTGTTCTTCTCGCCTCATCCAATATTTCAAGAGATTCAACCTTTTCCCTGTCAGCAGGAATAATCTTTTTTCCAATCACCTCCTGCAACTCTCCTGAAGAATAAGGAAAATCAACTGTATATGTTTCAAGATATACTCTCTTACACTTCCTGACTGTTTTAAGTCCGTACTTTGATATTCCGTCAACATTCAACCCAAGACCTATTAAGTATAACATAAGAAAAAGAGAAATTAATGGTTTATTAAAGTTGCCTACCCAATATTCCTCTTTCAGAATTTTCTCATCAATGACCCTATTAACAGCTCTCCAAAAGGTTTTTAAACTAATTCATCTCTTGAGAAAATTAAATCTATTAGAAAATGGAAAGCCGCAAGTATTGTAGACAGGGAGAGATATATTCAAGAAGAGATATTGAGAG
>JALUUW010000023.1 GCA_027021195.1 Candidatus Pacearchaeota archaeon
CTCGTCCAATTTCTTTGTGAGCACTTCGTGTTTTCTCGTATCAATCGTATCCTTGCAGAGAAAAGAAAAAGAAGTTATTGGTCTTTTTTGTCCTATCCTGTGAATCCTTCCAATTCTCTGTTCGACAACCATAGGATTCCATGAGAGGTCATGATGGATGATTGTATCTGCTATTTGCAAGTTAAGTCCTACATATGCAGCATCGGTAGAGACAAGAATATCAACCCTGTTCTCATCCCTGCTCCAAAATCTTTCAATTAACTTCTCACGCTGAGCCTCTTCAAGTTCACCATAGAAAAATCCCGTTTTTATGTCCATCTTTTTCAAAATCTCTACGAGCGCTTCGCCTGTCTTTATAAATCCAACAAAAATAACTATCTTTTTATCTTTTGTAGGCTGTAAGCTTTTAACCTTCTCTACAACCTTTTTAACCTTTGTGAATTCATCTATTTTGGCTATTTCATTTATTATCTTATTCAGGAATTCAATATCATCTTCAAGACTTTTTCTGATTTTTTCATCAATGGGCAGTTTTATTATAAGGTTTCCTTCAGCATCTCTTGAAACCTCAATCTCTGCCTGAGCTTCAAGTTCATCTTCAAGGAATGAGCGGATTTCATCAGCTATAAGCCCCTCCGTTTCCTTCTTAAGCAAGCCAAAATTATACTCAATAAATCCCTTCTTTATTGCTTCTTCTATCCTCTGTTTAAGATTGTTCAGCGCGTAAAGTATTGCATCCCTTGAGCTTATGAACTCCTCTAAGTATCTCATTTTGACAAATGGAGCAATGTGCTCTATGCTTCTTGATATCAGCTGGTAGTATTTTGACTTGTTTGAAAGAAATTCCCGTAGTTTTTCATAAATTTCTTTTTCCTTTTCTGAAAGATCAATAATCTCTGGTGGTAAAACCTTTCGTTCAGGCAGTATTTCACTGAGTTCTTTTTTATGCAACCTCCTTTTTATGAATGTTCTGAAAAGTTTTGTTCTATCAATCTTTGAAATCTCTCTTTTTGTAGCTTTGCTTATTATCTCCTCAGGCACAAATAGGAGAAGCTGGGTGGCTATATCCTCAATTCTGTTATGCATCGGTGTTGCAGTTAAAAGCAGGAAAAATTTTGAACTTAGCTGCTTGACTGCTTTAAACCTTAAAGTTTGGCTATTCCTTATAAAATGAGATTCATCCACTATCACTAAGTCCCAATTTTTATGGAAAGAATTAATATGCTCTCTCAAAAGGTCATAAGATATAAGATAAACCTTAGAATCTTCCGGTGAAAAACCCTTTATTTTCCTGCTCGTGACCTCTATAGGCTCAATACTAAATTTGCTCCTCAAATCTTCCATCCACTGTCTGACTATTGATAATGGTGCGATTATCAGAGCATTTTTAACATAGTTATGAAAAAGCAGATGTTTCAAAACCATCCCTGCCATGATTGTCTTACCAAGCCCCACTTCATGAGCAAGCATAAGCCCCCTTTTGCCACCTGGCTGGAAGAAAAACCTGTTAACCCCTGCAACTGCATCCACATACTGGAATTTCAATGGTGCAAAGTTTCCTATGTCTCTGAGATCCACCCTTGCCAGGTCTTTTATAAGTAAACTCAGAAATAGCGCCCTATTGGGGTCTTCTACACTAACCGGAATTGCTTCTCTCTTTTGAGTTGCTAAGGTTATCTCAATCTCCAGTTCTTCATCAATGGGAACCGCTTCTTCCCATAACTTCTCATACCAGTCTATAAAACTTCTTGCCTTATTTGATTCCAGCTCAAGAATCTCATAGGTATTCAGCTCAATATTGGCTTCAACTCCACCGAATGTAACATTACTTGAGCCGAAAAGAAGTCTGACTTCCTTATCTGTTTTTGCCATAAATAATTTTGCATGCAAAAGCCTCGGCTTTATCGTCCTTGCTTCTATTTGCGGATGTTTAATCAGTCTCAAAAGAAATCTTGCGGTCTGAGGTAAAAGGTATTCCTTTGAAACATCTCCTATGAGCAATCTCACCTTACCGCCTTTTTCAAGCAGGGCATCTATTGAATCCGCAAAGGCTTTCCATCCTGAAATCTGAAAATAACCGGTAGCGATATCAAAAGATTTTGCTCCTTCAAGCATGGAATTCAATCTATCCTTTACAAATACATCTAAATTATCGACTATT
>JALUUW010000024.1 GCA_027021195.1 Candidatus Pacearchaeota archaeon
ACAAAACGACACCAGCCAGTATGTTGATGACACCAACTCGACCTACTGGAGAATTTACGTTCCTGTAGGGGTTGCAGGAAACTGCACAGGAAACATTGTTTTCGGAGCTGTTCAGACAGGAGCTTAAATATGGCTGACATTGAAATAATTGCTGTGCGGCTTTAGAGATAAATTATTAAATAGTGGAAATCCATTAATATCAGGGGTTAAATGAGAGCTTTATTCTTTATTTACGGCATTGCAGCATTGATTATCTCTTCCCTATTTGCTTCTCTTTTTTTTAAGCACTATAAGAAAGAGCACATCAATAGAATAACCAACTGGATGTCTGTAATTTTCTTTGGATATTTCTCCCTTTTCATCCTCTCTTTTTTATGGCTCTTTGATTTTCTTTCTTACAGCCCAAAAGATTTCAACTTCATTTATTCTTTTGTCGTGTTTGTACAGACTCTTATTTTATTTAAAGTGGCCTATTCTTTTAAGAAAGAGAAAAGCGTGCTTTACCTGCTTGTATTTTATCTTATAAGCCTTGCAGCCATATTGCTTTCCTTTCCTTCTCTTTCACTTCTTATTTTGGCAATCTCCTTCTTTCTGACGCTTATTTTGTCCTTTAGTTTTATTTCATCTTCAGAAAAAAGCAAAAATGACGGATATGTTCTTGCATTATATTCCTGCATTTCACTGATTTTTGAATTCCTTCTCTTGCTTGATATAGGAGAGGCTTTTCTATTCAGCTTGATCTCCAATTTTATCTTTCTTATCTTCATCGCCTATTTTTTGAAGGACGTTGAAAAATACCCTCTAAAATCAAGTATTAAAATCCATATTACTGAGAGGCCGTATCTTTTAGTGTTTATGAGGTATTTTATTTTTATTGTTGTGCTTGTAAACTTCGTCCTTATAAGCACCATAGGGATTCATGAATTAAGCCATGTCCTTGTTTCCAGAGCTTATGGATGCGAATCAAGAACTATTCTGTATGAAGAAGGGAGATATCCTTATTCTGAAATAGTATGCGATGACTTGTCAGGAAAGTTCTTCATCACTTTTGCAGGATCTTTGATTCCAATACTGGTAGGGTTGCTTTTGTTTTTTTTAGGCGGGAGCTTTATACGCCCTGTTTCTTTCCTGATTATCGGGTTTAATTTAGTCGCCTCATTCAGGGACTTTAAGGAAATTGGGTTTACGGACAATATTATATTTGCAACCCTTATTTTTGGAGGGATTTTTCTTTTTATGGGGCTTGTTTTTGTTTCCAGATTTATGGTCCGGGAGCACCCTCATACGAGTTTCGCATAAATGCCCTTTCAGAGAGCATTAATTTATTATATATTATATGGGATGCTCTATAGAAATCTTTTTATTCTGTTATTGAGAGTATCAGATATGGTGAAAAAGAGGTTTTACCCTATATTTCTGATTGCGGCATTAGCTGTTTTTGCATCCCCTTTTGCAGGAGCTAATTTTGTCTGCGGAAAAGTCAATGACTCTTCCTTATGGAATCCAGACAGGGTTTCTGCCTCGTGGTTTGACGTTAGAGTTTACTATTCAGAGTCTCCTGAAAAACAGACAACCTGCAAGGTTTCTCCTGCAGATAACAAATACTGTTGTGATCCGAGTGATATTGAAGGAGTTGCATGGCAGATTGGAAAGGAAGTTAATGCAGAGATTTTTGATTCAGACAAAGGCTATGTTGCAGGCCCTGTTTCCCGGATAATCAGCGGAGAAGGCTATGATGTTTTCCCAGAGATGAGTCTTAAAAAAGTTATAAGGATTCATGAGCCAACTCAGTCTGTATATCTTGGCACTTCAAAAATTTTTGTCAATATTTCTACTTTTCCAGAGTATGGAAGTCTGAGGTATGTCTTGAATAATTATTCTGGGAATTCAGTTATTGAAAAAAGCATTTGCTCTAATTGCAGCAGTGCAGAGTTTTATCTTGAGAATCTTGAATCAGGGATGTATGGTCTTGAGATTATCGCAAGCAATGGTTTTAGAGAAGTGTCAGAAAAGAAAAATTTTTCAATTTTAGACTATGTGGGTTTTGGAAGAGAAATAGAGTGTAAGCGGTGCAGAAGACACTTTGCATTTTCTGGACAAGAGGTTAATGTTACAATTACCCTTAACTTATCCGACAATGCCTCTGGAACCTTGTTTGATTATTTTCCAAAGGACTGGGAATATCTCGGTTCTGATGGAAACGGAAGCATTGGGGAATTTAGCGAGACGCATAATTTTGTAAAGTGGGATGTGCAGGGCACAAAAATAACAAGGAAATACACTCTTAAAGCCCCTGTTGTTTTTTTTACAAAGAGATATTATTTTCAGTCAGGATTTGAAAATTTCAAAGGAAGAAAAGAAAGAGTCGTATTATTTCGCTTTTACAGGTTTTTTCCATTCCCAAAAAAATACATTAACAAGCAACTTCCTGATTTCTATAATATAACATATAAATCCATTTCACCCAAAAATCCTTTAGTCATGCAGGTTAATACTCCTTTACTCAATGAAATCTCTGAAATTGCAATTTTTCCATCTGAACCTATGAGCGATGCAAAGGCATTCATTCATAAAAAATTCTATTCAAGACCAAAAAGAGCAAGCAAGCCTTTTGTCATAGGGTCAAATATAGACTCATCTAAAATTGAAAAAGTTCTTATAAGATTTAAGGTCAGAAAGCCATCAAGCAAAAGAATCTTTTTGAAGAATGTCGTTCTGCTTTATTATGATTCTGAAATTAAAGACTGGAAACCTCTAAAAACAGAGAAATACAATGAAGATGCGAGGTATGTTTATTATGAGTCTTACGGGGAAAGCAGCGGAGCTTTTTCAATAAGAAAAGAATACAGGAAATCCGGATGGTGGAGATTTTGGAAATATAAGAGGTAAAAACAATGGATAAAAGAGGGGTTATCAAAACAAGCATTGTAGGAATCTTCTTATTAATTGTATTTTTTGTGATTATTATCACCCTCTCCTCTGTCTTCTCTTCAGCATCAATTATAGCAA
>JALUUW010000025.1 GCA_027021195.1 Candidatus Pacearchaeota archaeon
TTATGATATCTGGAGAGCTAAAATGTGCATGCAGTGTCAAAAAAGCCCGGTATATGAATTTACAAACAAGAAGAAGCTTTGCAAGAGGTGCTTTATTAAATATTTTCAGAAGAAATTCTTTTATATTATCAGGAAATTTAAGATGATTGAGAAAGGAGATATTGTTGGATATTTTAAGTCTGATAATTTCAGGGATGTTGTCCTAGCAGATGTTCTTAAGATGTTTTCAGAAAAGACCATGATTCCACTGGCAAAACTTCGCGGCTCTAAAGATTTCACACAAATCCGTGATTTTTCCAGCAAAGAAAAGATAAGAAAGATAGCACTCTCCTCAACAATTGATGTAGTTGCTGACGGGATTATTCATATTATTATTAAAAACAACTCTTCAAAATTAAAAGAGTACTTGCCAATTCAAAAACAAAAAAAGAAGATGGTTATAAGCCCTCTTTATCTATTTTTGGACAGCGAAGTTCTTCTTTATGCAAGACTTAAGAAACTGAAGTTTAAAGAGAAAAAGGATAAAAAAGACAATATATCAAGATTTATTGACGGGCTTGAGAAAATGCATCCGGAAGTCAAGAGAGCTATTGTTAATTCTTATCTGGAACTCTATTCATGAATTTTGTTTTTCTGTTTCTTTTCCGTTGCTGGAGTATATAATTTTAGTGATTAGTTAAATACTATATTTAGTAAAGTTAGATTATAAGTATAATAATATAATAAGTCTAATACTATGATAAGTTAAAAATATTAATAAACTAATTAAACGAAAGATTTAAATAGTATTATTTTTAAGTAAGCTTATGGATTTTGATTCGTTTTTCAGCTCTTCAAGATGGAAGATTTTAGAGGTGCTTTCAAAAAAACCCTCTTCTCCTCTTGAGATTTCTCAACAGCTTAATACTTCTGTTGCTTATGTCAGCCAGCAGCTTAAGCTTCTTCAGGCAGCAAATCTTGTCATAACAGAAAAGACAGGCTCTGTTGAAAAAGGAAAACCAAGAACTGTTTTTTCATTGTCCGGAGAGCTTTTGTATCTTACTGCCTTGCTAAAAAAATCTCCTTTTAAGAAGATTATTTATCTGACAGACCATCATAAACTCACTTTGAGAATATGGATGCTTGATGATTCTGATTTGCACTATTATATAGAAAAGCTTTATTGGATGCTGGAGGATGAAATAAAAGACGTTGACGGCCTTTTAATTGATAACTCCTTGAAAAAGCCTCTCGTGATTGTTATTTCAGACTCAAAAAAACTGAAACCGAAAATAAACTACTTTCAAAAAATAGCAGACAAGAAAGCAGACTGCATAATTCTTTCCAAATCAGAGCTTAAGAAGATTTCTTCCAGAAACATTCACGCAATTTATGATCCTAACTCTTTATTGTTGGGCAGAGAGGTGAAAGGAGGTGAGATATAAGATGGACCATGGCAGAAGGCTTGCTGTTTTTACTCTGACAGCAGTTTTAGCGTTAGTAGTGGCAAGTGCTTTTGTGTCTGCTGTTACTCCTAATGGAGCATCTGTAACTGAGGTAAGATCAGAAACAGCTCCTGCTGATGCTGCTGGAACTGATTCTGCAATTGCGGGGAATGTGTCTGAATTATCGATAACTGCCTTTGCAACAACACAGGCATGGCAGGGTTACTTTGGAAATGTTTCAGGTACAATACAGCTGGCTGATTCAAGCGATAATGTCCTTTACAACTGGAGCCTCGCAAATCCGGCAGGAGAGGTTTATGCCTCTACGAACTCAAGCATCAGCTGGACAAATATGCAGTGCTTTAACTTTACAGCTACTGGGACATATGCTGATGAGTCAGGAAACGGGGGAACCACAAACCTTAATGGAACTAACCTGTCAATTCTTGAGTCTCAGTTTAATATAAATCCCGGTGATGTTGATGGAATTGACGAGACTTTTACACTAATCGGAGCAGGAACACATGACCTTTTTTACACTGCAAACCAGCAGTTCAGCGAAGGGGAGTGCAGAAGCACGAGAGTGTTCGGAGACACAGGAGCAGGAGTAAGCAATGAATTTGAGGAGGTTCTTCTTTACGAGCCTACGACATCAAGCGTCGTGTTTGCTTCGCTTCTTGAATCAGGAAATGTATTGGGTTTTGACAATAACGACTATGACTTTGAGCTGCTCGTGCCTGAAGACGGACACGGAACTGACACTTCAGTAACTACGTACTACTTTTTTGTAGAGCTTGAATAATTTGTTTTTTTATTTTTTTACTTTTTTATTTATTGAAATTAAGAAAAGAGGCAAAGATGAAAATAGGAAAGAGCGAGAGAAAAAATAGGGAGTTTGCAATACTTGCAGGACTCATTTTTTTAGAGGTTTCATTCTCAATTCTCCTGTTTTCTTTTTTTCCTTCAATAGTTGTAGGCGTTGTAGGGGAAAATAACGTAACTGTAAATACTCTCTTGCAGATTGGAAATTCTTTTCCCGAAATTTTGAATATAACAATAAATGACGGAAATGATATCAGTTTAACTCCAAATTCGACTACTACTGTGACTGTAGTTATTGTTGCAAGAGATTATAACGGAGAGGGAGACATTAGCGCTATAACTTCGGAATTTTTTGACAATTCTGCTTCAGCTTACGGAAATAGCGATGACAACAACAACCATTATACAAATAACAGCTGTTCAATAAATACTGCTTACGGAGATTCAACAGAAGTCAATGCAACTTGCACATTTGAGGTGGAATATTACGCAAACAATGCCTCATGGAATGCTACTGTCTTTATTAATGATTCTCTAAATTCCCAGGATATAGACAGCAGCACAGCGACAATAAACACTCTCCTCGCCCTTGCTCTTCCTGACAGCATAGATTACGGGGAGGTTAATGCAACAGAGGTTTCAGAAGAGCGGACAGCGAATGTTACAAACATGGGGAATGTTTTAATGAACCTGA
>JALUUW010000026.1 GCA_027021195.1 Candidatus Pacearchaeota archaeon
GAACCCAGTCATATTCTTTTCTTATCTCTTTTTCATATTCATTAAATATTTTTGGATTTTGCCCTAATATAGATAAGTCAATGTCTGCAGCCAGCATTTCGTCAATATCTGCTGGAGGAGCCCTGTGGCTTGTTGACATGATGATTTGAGCGCATTTGATAAGGAATCTGTCAGGCAGTCCGATTTCTCTGCCTAAGCAATAAGCAAATTCAGCGCTTTTCTCTTCATTGTCTTTTCTTTTTGTATCGCTAAAAGCATCATGATTCAATATCCCGTAATAAACTGCATCAGGATTTTCACACAATCCCCTTATTGAATTAAATTCCTCTATGCACCTGAATATATGCTCTTCAAAAGTGTGATAATGCCTTTTTGGATATGAATACTGATTTGCAATCTTACTGAAAAAATATTCAGGATTTCCTTTTGCCTTGTTTTTTATAAAAAAATCTTCCCATTCTTTCTTCATTTTCATTATTCTTTGTTTCATTTTGCCATTAATTCAGCTACAATCTCTTCAAAAATTTTTTTAGATTCATTCAATCCATCTGAGTTGTTCATGACCCAGATTTTTCCATGGTTGTCTTTTTTGATTATTTTCTCCAGTTTTTCTCTTTTCTCTTTTGAATTGTACTGGCTCTTAAGTCTTCTTTCTATTTGCTTTTGATTAAGGCCTCTTTCTCTTAATCTCCTTTGCTGGCTTTTTTTGTCTGCAGTCACAAGGACAACATTATTGTTGCATAAGTAGGCCATCTCTGACTCTGCAATAAGCGCGGCATTCAGAAGTATTATCCCTTTTTTTCCATAAAGCTCTCTTTTTAATCTGACTTCTATCGGCTTCTCCATAATCCTGTTTAGTTCCTTTAATTTTTCAGGATTATTAAATACAATTTCTCCAAGCGCTTTTCTGTTGATGTATCCATTGCCCAGCTCCACTGCTTTTCCGAATCTTCTTATAATTTCTTTTCTCGTTTTTTGGTAAATAGGCTCTCTCAATTCTTCAAGAATCTGGTGGCCTATCTGGTCTATCTCAATATTATGGACTTTTATTTCTCGGGCTTTTCCGATTTTGAGGAATTTTTGGCTTATGTATGATTTTCCTGCTCCTATTTCCCCTGTTATTCCTATTATGTACTGCCCGGACATGCATGATTCTAAGGCCTGTTTTACATGCAGAGGAACATACTCATGAATCATCCCGTGTTCCTTTTGAACTGCCTTTACAGCGCTTGAGCTTATATGCGAAAGCTCTGGCCTGGCAAATAGCAGAAAAGTGTCAATATTCAGCTTCTGGCTTTCTCCTGCCTGGTGAAGCATCTTTTCATATTCAGTGTCAGAATTGTTTCTTATGGCCTTGATAATTGCCGGAATGTTCTGCTCATAGGCATAATCTACGAGCAATCCTTTGAATGAGGTGACTCTTGCATTATGAACCCCCTCAAGTGATTTTTCTGCCATTTTCATCCTTTCTTCTAAACCAAACATATACTTCTTGTCTGGATTTTCCCCTATGCCTACTATCACTTCATCAAAGATTCTGCCGGCTCTTTTGATTATGTCAATATGCCCGTAGTGTATGGGGTCTCCTGAAAATGCATAGATTGCCTTTGCCATGCTTGAAAAAAAGTTTGCTGATTATATAAAATCTGTGATTGAAAATTAACAAAAAAAGGCAAAATTTATAAATATATTACATTATTTTATTGTTATGGACTTGATTGACAGGAAAATACTCTGTGAGCTGGACATGGATTGCAGGCAGGCTGTTTCAAAAATAGCGAAGAGCCTCAGAATTGGCAGAAATGTTGCGGATTACAGAATAAAAAATCTTGAAAATAAGGGAATTATCCGAAAATACATCTGCTCAGTAAATTTAGGATTGCTTGGATACAGAACATACAAAATTTACTTTAAAATAAAGAATAAAAAAGATTCTGAAAAAGAATTTGTTAATAATTTGATTAAGAATAAGAAAGTAATCCATTTTTTAAAAACAGAGGGCCCTTTTGATTATTCTGCAACAATAGCAGTTAAAACAATCTATGAGCTTGATTTCTTTTTGATGGATTTAAAAAACGAATTTAGGGATTTAATAACGGATTATTTTGTCAGCATAATTGTTTATTCAAAGGTATTTAAGCTGAATAAGCTTCTGCTTAATGAAAAGAAGAGAGTTTTAAAATCAGAGAAATATTCCGGTGAAGAAAAAGAAATAAAGATTGACAAAAAGGACATCAAAATATTGAGAGAGTTGTCTCAGTCTGCAGATATTTCCCTTGTGGATTTGGCTTACAGGACAAAATTAACTCTGGATGTTGTCAAATACAGGCTAAAACTGCTTGAGAAAAAGCTGATTAATTCCTATAGAATTATTTTTGATATGAACAAGCTGGGATACTATCATTACGCATTTATGCTGAGGATAAAACAAACCACAAAGAGTGAGGAGGAAAAATTAGTTTCATGGTGCGCTTCAAAGAAGAATGTTCTGTACTGCACAAAAAGGATAGGGTATTTTGATTTTTCAATAAATGCGGCAATAGCTGATTTAAGCGGCTTAAATAATTTCATTTTGGAATTAAAATCAGAATTCGGAGATATGATTGATTCATACGAGACAATGGTTAATGCAGAACTGATAAAGCTTGATTATATGCCGTTTTAACCGGGATTTCAGGGAAAATAATAAACAGAATTTCACTACCCTTAAATATTGACGACAATACAGAAAAATATAAAAAGCCTTTTCTCCTTAAAGAAGCATGAAAGCAAGACTAAGGTTTGCATCCCTGAATCTCTATGAGAGATGCATATTTAGCTTAGTCTATGCGCCAATTAAACAAACCTCAATTTAATCCAGCTCTTTTTCCGGATTTGGATTGAATGGAGGTTATTTCTTCAGTTTAATTTAAATCCGGA
>JALUUW010000027.1 GCA_027021195.1 Candidatus Pacearchaeota archaeon
TTGCTTCTTTTGTTCTTTCAATTAGCTCATCCATGGTTTTTGCCTGGGTGTGGCATCCTGGCAATCCTACTACTTCAGATACAAAATATCCTTCTTCATCTTTCTCGATGATTATATTGAATGTTCTCATATTAAAAATGAGCATTAGAGGTTTAAATATTTTATTGAATGTGAAGTAAACCTCTAAACTTAACACTCTTCAAAACAGAAAATTAATTATCAGTGTTTCCTCAATACTCTTCACACTTAATCTGGTAGAATGATTTTTCGTGGCTGCATGAAGGGCATTTTTCAGGAGGCTCTGTTCCTGTATGAACATAACCACACTCTCTGCATGTCCACTGGACTTCTTTTTCTTTTTTGAAAATTGTTCCTGCTTTGACTTGCTCTAAGAGTTTTCTGTATCTCTCTTCATGGTGCTTTTCAGCAACTGCAATTGCCTTTAATCTTTCTGCTATTTCAGAAAGCCCCTCTTCTTCTGCAGTCTTTGCAAATTCAGGATACATTTCTACATTCTCATAATGCTCTCCATCAATTGCTGCCTGCAGATTTTCAGCAGTTGTTCCATAAACAGTGGGAGCAGCAGCCTCAACATTTATTGTCTCATTATCTCCCAATTTTTCTTTCAGCTCCTGAATATGCTCGAAAAGCCTTTTTGCATGCTCTTTTTCATGATTGGCTGTTTCAAGAAATATTGCTGCAATCTGCTCGTATCCCTCTTTTTTGGCAACCTTTGCATAAAAAGTGTATCTGTTTCTTGCCTGACTCTCTCCAATAAAAGCTTTTGTTAAATTTTGAATTGTTTTTTCCATTTTTTATAGTATATTTTTTTATTAATCTTTAGTTTAAAAACTATAAAATTAGAGTTTAAATATATTTTGGTTTTAGATAGATAATTCTCTCTTATTTCCCCTTTCTTCCTCCAGCTCTTACGCTCGGCCGGGATTTGTTTGCAGGATGTTTGCTTCTTAACCCTCTTGACTTCTTTCCTGCAGATGTCAATCCTCTAAGAGGCCTTTTCCTATTTACTGGTTTTGTTATCCAGCTTATTGTTTTGTCGTTTTTTATTTCAGGCCTGCTGGGATCCACGCAGATAACTTCATAAAAATAATGCATTCCATCTTTTCCAATATTGTAAGAATTTAAGACTTCAAGATTTTTATATTTCCTCGCAACTCTCTGCTCTGCAATCCATTTGTAGCTCATTTTCAGAGTTTTGCGTGCATGAAGCCTCTTGCTTCTTCTTCCCTTATTAGGCCTTGGCCTTTTGTGCCCCCCTCTTTTTACTCTTATCCTGATTATAACAAATCCTTTTTTGTCCTTGTAGCCAAGGGCTCTTGCCCTGTCTAATCTTAAGGGTTTATCTACTTTAGTAAAAACCCTTGATTTTCTCCACTCTATCATCCTTTCCCTGAGTGTTTTTTTGTCAGGCTTTTTCCATGCCTCCCTTAAATAGTGATATAGTCCTTTTGCCATGATAATTAATTAGAAAAATGGTTTAAAAAGCTTGGGGTTTGAGCAACGATTCTGAAGGGATTTGATAATTCACAAAACTTATAAATCAATTAAATCTGTTTTTCATATAATTGAGCCTGTAGCTCAGCGAGACAATAGATTTTTCTCGCGCACTTTCCGGTTGAATTCATTTAAGCCGATTAGTTCGCTGCAGCCTCAAGCAAAAACCAAAAAACAAATGAGCCTGTAGCTCAGTCTGGTTAGAGCGCTGCTCTGATAAGGCAGAGGTCCACGGTTCAAATCCGTGCAGGCTCATTTAAATTTATCCTGGTTAGCTTTATCTATTTAATTATTGCCTGTTTTTAGTAAAATTTTAAATAAGCTCTTTTCCATTTTAGTGTATGGATGTTAATAAGCGTTTTGAATTAATTAAGAAGGATACTGAAGAGATTATGACTGAAGAAGATCTTAAGGCTCTTCTGGAAAGCGGGGTGAAGATTAAACACTACATTGGGTTTGAAATTTCTGGAAAAATTCATCTTGGAACCGGATTGATGTGCATGTCTAAGGTCAAGGATTTTATGGATGCCGGAATTGAATGCTCAATTTTTCTGGCTGACTGGCACAGCTGGATAAATGATAAACTCGGAGGAGATATGAAGACAATAAAAAAGGTAGCCGGAGGATACTTCAAGGAAGGTCTAAAAGCAAGTTTGAAATGTTTTGGAGGAGATCCAAAAAAGCTAAAGTTTGTCTTAGGCTCAGAGTTGTATCATAACAATGACGATTATTGGGCAACAATGGTTGAAGTTAGTAAAAATACCTCTCTTTCAAGAATGAAGAGAAGCATTACCATTATGGGAAGAAAAGAAGGGGAATCTGTGGATTTTGCAAAACTGCTTTATCCTCCAATGCAGGTTGCAGATATTTTTATCCAAGGAATAAATCTTCCTCATTCAGGGCTGGATCAAAGAAAGGCTCAAGTGATAGCAAGAGATGTTGCTTTGAAAATCAAAACTATGCCCCTGTTAAATAAAAAAGGAAACAATATAAAGCCTGTGGCAGTCCACCACCATTTAATTTTGGGGCTTGGAAAACCCCCTGTATGGCCTGTGCCAAAAGACCAGCTTCAGGAATTGTGGTCTTCTTTGAAGATGAGCAAATCAAAACCAGATACATGCATATTTATTCATGATTCTCCTGAAGAGATTAAAAGAAAGATAAATAAGGCGTTTTGTTTAGAGGGTGAAGTTGAGTTTAACCCAATTCTTGATTGGGTAAAACATCTCATTTTTGCTGATGAAACCTCAAGATTGGAGATTAGGAGGCCTGAAAAATTCGGAGGAGATATCACATACACTTCCTATAGTGAATTGGAGAAAGACTTTGCTGATAAAAGGCTTCATCCAATGGACCTAAAAAATTCAGTTGCAGAAAAACTAATCAAAATTCTTGAACCAGCAAGGAGGCATTTTGAGCATCCAAGAGTCAAAAAAATGCTCGAAGAATTAGATTATCTTATTGAATCCAGTTAAGAAGACCTCATTCCAAACTCAAGAACCAGCTTTTCTTTTAAAAGTTTGCAGACTTTTATTGGAAGGTTTATAGGTATCAGCTTGAAGTAAGATTTGCTTTTCCCAACAGCCTTTACCTCTATACTGCTTTCAAGAGGAGTTATTGAAATGTCCTCCATTGACTCTACTTCAGGAATGTTTATTTCGTACACGACTTTGTTTGAAAGCCTCCTTATATTTGTTGAAGGCTCTTCTCTTGGCAGAGACAGGAATTTTTTAAGATTCTCTTCTGAAAACTGGTTTAAGCATCCTTTTTTCATTCTCCTTTTTGCACTTTTCTGCAGAAAAGGATTGAACTCTTCTTCTCCGATATTCAGCTTTTTTCCATTTATAAAAAGCTGAAAGTTTGTTTTTGGATGGTTGTAGGAAGGATTTTTCCTTTTCATTTCCTTCTCCATTTCCTTTTCCAGCATCTTTATAGCACTTCCAAGCATTTTTCCAATCATGTTTCCTCCAATGCCTCCAAAAACAGATTTGGTGAAACGCTCAAATTCATCCTCTATTCTGTCAATTCTGTCATCTCTTCCCAACATTCCAAAATCTTCCTTTCTCTTCTTCCCAGTAAGAGAGTTGCCGCAGTATGGGCAGAAGTCATAGCTACCGCTTATTTTTTTTCTGCAGTTCTGGCATTCTTTTCTTTTAAACATATTCAATAAAAAGGGTTTTTGTTTAAATAGTTTTTGCTATAATCCTCTAAAAGAAAGGCTTTTTTTGAATATGGCTATTATCTGACTTCCCGTCTCCACTTTTTTACAATGATTGTGAATCCAATTATTTTTGAAGTATAATTCTTTCCGAGCTCGGCAAGAATCTCTTCAGAATATTTCTTCACTCTTTCTTTTCTCCCTTCTTCTGGCAATGAGCTCTTTAGAGCATAAACTCTGACGTTTTGATGATTTTTGAAATAGCTTTTAAGAGTTTTAATGAAATTTTCTGTTATTCCTTGTTTGCCTATCTGAATTTTTCCTATTGTCTTCATTTTCTGAAATTCTCAATATCTTCTTTCCTGATTTTGATTGTTTTAAATTTTTTTACTCCAAAAGTTCCAAGCTTCATGTCTTTGTTTTTGTAAATATCTTTTCCCTTGAATCTGTGGATAAGCACGTCTTTTTTGTTTTTCTTCCATTCACGAGAGTAACTTGCACAAAATGCTGCTGCCTGTTTAATATCTCCTCTCTTTGGCTTTCCTTTAATGTTTACAAAAGGGCTTCCTGGAGCAGCAGTATGAAAAACTTCTTCTAAAGGCTTAACCTGCGCAATAAGCGCCTCATTACTTTCTGCATCTTTTCCTGCAAGAACGAGGGTTCCTGAAGAAGTAATTAATTTCCTGAATTTTTGGCTGTTTGCTTTTTTTTCTTTTTTTCCAGCAGCCTCTTTTTTCATGAACTATTATGGCTGAAGAGGTTTTTATTTCTTTCTTTGCTGAAGTCAGTGAAGGTTTAAGAGGGGAACTCTAAATTTGTCAATAATAGATTCCCCATCATACATAACCTCTTTTATTTCTCTGATTGTTTCAGGATTTAGCCTTAATAATCTTCCGCCATCAATTTTGTTTCTAAAATCAAAAATTGCCTTAGTAATCTCCTTGAAATTTTTTGATACTCTTGAAAGAGTCTCTATGGCCAATTCTTCATCTCTTATTTTTGCTCCAAGGCTAACAGCATATCTATAGGAGATTCTCCCTGATTCCATGCTGGACTTTAATCCAAGACCTGATTTTTTTCTTTTTACAAGATATTCCGGAAAGAATCCACAAAGAAAAAGATAAATGTCCCCTGTTTCCTTAAAATAATTATACATTTTTATTCTGTTTTGGGATTCGCCGCTGTCAAACCCCATAACTCCTAAATGTCCGTCATATAAGAAAGGAATCCTGTTATTATGTGCAAAGTCAATCATTAAATCAACTACATATGATTTTAATTTATCATCTCTTATTAAGTCTTTTAAATTTCCTTCAAAAAAGGAATGCAGCTCTTTTTCTTCAACTCTTTTAAGATAACCCATAGTTTTACTAATCTAAAGAGAATATTTAAGGATTTATGTTTTTAAATTAAACTTTCCAGTATCTGAGCGCTTTTCTTAATTCCTCATGAGTTTTGGAGTAGTCTTTTAGGCTTCTTCTCTTCATTACAGCGTCAACAGCCTGCCTCATTGCTCTTGCTCCTGCAACTGTTCCATCTGGATGGCCGTGAATCCCTCCTCCTGCCTGAATTACAAGGTTTTTTCCAAGATGCCTTACAAGAAAAGGGACATGCCCTGGATGCAGGCCTCCGCTTGAAACACCCAAGACAGGCTTTATTTTACCCCAGTTTTGCTCAAGCCTTAGTTTTGTTGCCTTTACTTTATGTTTCTCAATGTCTTCTTTCAGCTCTTTTATGTCTTTTATCTTTCCCTCAAGTTTTCCTATTCCTGTTCCTATATGAATCTGGTCAACCCCTATGAGCCTTGCAAAATCTGCAACAACCATCATACTTACCCCTTGCTCTCGGCTTCTTGTGAAGGCAGCATGCATTGCTCTGTGGGCGTGAATAGCCATTTTGAAATCTGCCTCTACTAATGTTTGCAGAGCAGCCCACCCAGAAGTTATAATGTCAATCATAATGTACTTTCCCCCCATATTTTCAACAAGCTGAGCCCTTTTAATCATCTCCTTTGTCTCTGCAGTAACATTAGCAAGATATGCTTTTCTCTCTCCTGTTTCACTTTCTGCTTTGTCAGCCATCTCCAGAGTTTTTGCAAGCCTTTTTTCAAACCTGTTGAACTTTTGCGAAGAGAGGTTTTCATCATCTTTTACAATGTCGCATCCTCCAAGCCAGGATTCATAAGCTGATTGCGCATGGTGCTTTGTATTTAACCCGAGCTTTGGCTTTATTATTGTCCCAACTAACGGCCTTTTCTGGATTTTCATTATTTTTCTCACTCCATTTATCCCGTATTTCGGCCCCTTAAAACTTCTTAGTATCTTTTTTGGAAAAGAGACGTCTTCAAGCCTTATTGAACTGACAGCCTTCATGCCAAGGATATTCCCTGCAATGCTTGAAAGAATATTCGGAACATTGTCATACTCGAACAGCTCCTGAGGATAGGCTATTTTTACAAAATTCCCTTTAATGGAGAAAACTCTCGCTTTGATTTTTTCAACATAATCTTTTTTCCCAAATTCAACGTCTGTCCATGTTCCCACACTGCTTTCCAGAGCAACAGTGTTTACTGCTTTTTTCATGCTTATGCCTTTTGCAGGCTTTACTTTAAAAAGGCAGATTAGGTCTTTTGCAGAAGGCTTATACTTCAAATCAACGAATCTTAGATCCTCTTTTTTCATTTTTTTCTCTTTTTGTTTTAAATCTTAAGAATCAAGGGTTTATATTCTTTTTTAATTTATAATAAAAAGACATGTGCCTGCTAATTACTCCCTAAAACAAGATTTATGTAACTTCTATTTCCTGTAAAGTTTTCTTTCATGATTCCTTCAGCTTCTTGCCTGCCTATTGTTTTATTATATGCCCTTTTGCTTATAAGCGCATCATACATGTCAGTAATAGCCACTATTTGAGTAAGGTAAGATATTTTTTCACACTTTTCTCTTCTGCATTCAAAACCGATTTTTTCTACTATATTTTGGCTGTTCTGCCTATTCCTTGGATACGGGTTTGCCTGATACTCATGGTGAGCAATAACTATTTTTCTTACATCCTCAAACACAGGGCTTTTCAGTTTAAGGAATCCTATTCTTGGATGGCTTATTACAATCTTTTTTTCTCTTTCAGTCAAGGGAAAGCTGTTACTTAAAATCTCAATAGGAATATCCAGTTTTCCAATATCATGAAGCAGGCCAGCATAACCAAGAAGTTCTATTTCTTCACCAGGAAGGGAATTTCTGAAACCCAGATTTATGCATCTCAAGCTTACTCTTAAGGAATGCTCATAAGTTTCTTTGTGGTGCCTTTTTAACATCTCCATATATTTCATAGTTTCCTGTCTTTTGAGAATTTCCAGAAGCAATTCCATTGATTTTTTACTGGATATTATTTTCATTTTGCAGTTTTTTTATAACAGGGCCTTTATCAGTGTCATCAACCCAGTAACCGAGGCTTTTTATTTTTTCTCTAATCTCGTCGGATTTTTTCCAGTTCTTGCTTTTTCTTGCTTTTTCTCTTTCTTCTACAAACTCCATTATCTCATTAGGGATTTTAATTTCTTCTTTTTTCAGCAAATCAAGGCCAAAAACCTCATCCATTTTTTTTATTGTTCTGTATTTTCCTTCAGCTTTTTCATCACGAACAAGATTCCACAATACCTGGAGGGCGTTTGGAATTTCAAGATCATCATTTATTGCTTTTTCAAATTCTCTTAAGTATTTCTTGTTTATCTTTCCATCATCTTCAATTTCTGATATTATGTTTTTTAGTCTCTGATAAGAGTTTTTTGCAGATTTCAGATTTTTTATTGAGAAATTCAATGGCTTTCTGTAATGCGTTGTCAGGCATAAGTATCTGTAATCCATTGGAGCAAATCCTATTTTTTCAAGCTCGGAAACAGTATACAGCCCCCCTTTGCTTTTTGCCACTTTTTCTCCCCTGAATGTAAGAAAATTCCCGTGCAGCCAGTAATTCACAAATTTCTTTCCTGTTGCTGCCTCGCTCTGGGCAATTTCATTTGTGTGGTGTATTGGAATATGGTCAATTCCTCCTGTATGGATGTCAAAAGTCTCTCCAAGATGTTTCATTGACATTGCTGAGCATTCAATATGCCATCCAGGAAACCCTACTCCCCACGGAGAGTCCCACTCCTGCTGTCTTAATCCGGGCTTTTCAGAAAACTTCCATAATGCAAAATCAGTCTTGTTTCTTTTCTCTCCAATTCCCACTCTTTTGCCTGCCTGCAATCCTTTAATATTCAGTCTTGCAAGCTTTCCATAATCTTTGAATTTTGAAGTATCAAAGTAAATTCCATCCGAAGTTCTGTAAGTGTATCTCTTTTCCTCCAGTTTTTTTATTAGCTCTATCTGCTCTTTTATGTATTCTGTTGCTTTTGTCCAGATATCTGGCTCAATTATATTTAGCTTTTTAAAATCCTCTCTAAAAACTTTCCAGTAATAGCTTGCAATGTCTTCTGCCTTTTTTCCCTCTTTTCTGGCAGCTTTTTCTATTTTGTCCTCTCCTTCATCTGCATCGCTCGTAAGATGTCCTACATCAGTCACATTCATAACATGCCTGACTTTGTATTTGTTGTAGATTAAGACTCTTTTTAGGATATCTGAAAAGATGTATGTTCTTAAGTTTCCGATATGTTGATACCAGTAGACAGTGGGTCCGCAGGAATACATTCCTACATGTCCCTTATGTATCGGCTTGAAAACCTCTTTTCTTCTTGTCAGAGTATTGTAAAGCTTCAATTCCATTACTATTTAAAGAAAAATTTGTTTTTAAATCTTTTAAAGACTTTTATCTTGGCTCAACTTTCAGGTCTATGTTAGTAGTTACTCCATATGCATTGCCATCTTTCTTCACATTCAGGCCATATCTTATTATGCATGGAGGGGCATTTTCAGGAAGAAGGAATCTCACAAATTCAGGATCGCTCATTGAATCTCCTGCAGGAATCCTCAAGCTCCCAGATTTTCCTGCTTTAATCCAGCTTTCAGCCTCTTCAGCATTTATGTTGCATTTTTTTCTTATGTCAGGATCATTTACAGATACTTTATAGGTAAAAGTTCCGTCTGTTGTTTCTATGTTCCTTATAGAGAAGGCGAAGCCAAGATAGTCTTTGTTTCCTTTTTTTATTGTTATTAATTTTGTAGGAGGGTATATAACAATTTTCCTTGAGTCATCTTCTGCAAAAAGCTTGTTTATTTCTGCCTTTACAGCCTGGTCAATGCTGTTTATGTTTTCAACAGCTCCTGAAAAAATTGACCTTACTAAAACCAGCCCCAGAATCAAGACAGTCATAAGCAGGACTATTGTAACAATTGTTCCCACTGACATTTCCATTGCTGCTTTTTTTTTCTGTTTTGCAAGAAGCCTTTTTGAAGCCATTTTATGCCACTGGAAAATTTCCAAAGCCGCTAATGCTCTTCGAGGTAAAGTACAGCGCTACAGCTATAGAAGCAATAAAAAGAATAATGCTCAGGACAAGCCCTATGATGCTCAATTTTTTTGCTTTTTTTGACAGCTCTGTTTTTTGCTTTTTACTCTGAATAAGCCCTATGATTCCAAATACAACCCCTGCTAAAGGAGTGAAGAATGCCATTACAATGCTTATGACTCCAAAAGCATATCCAATAATTCCAAAATCAATGTTCTGTTTTTTTTCAACCATCTTTTATTATCTGACTAAATCAAAGCCATTTATAAATCTTTTTGAAATGGGGCCCCCGGGAGTCGAACCCGGGACACCATGATGTCCGAGCCTTTTTGCCATCAAAAACAGATGGTGCAGAAATTCAATTTTTCTGCTCTTCAGTCATGTGCTCTCCCGCTGAGCTAGGGCCCCTTTCAAAATTAAAATGAGGATGGTTTTTTAAATGTTGTTAATTCTTTACACTCCCAGGATTTCATTTTAATTTGGCTGTGAAAACTATCAGCTCTCTTTTGACGGATTGAGCAATGTTTTTAAATGCCTTTTTCCTTGAAATAATATTAATATTGGATGAAAAAGAGGAGATGGTTTTGAAGAAGACTCGAAATAATATGAAGAATGTTTTCTTTATGCTATTTTTTATATTAATAATCTCTTTTTTTATATTTGCTTCCTTTTACTCAGGAGGGTTTAAAAAAACAAGCAGCTATGCAGTAGTTTCTTCATCTCCGCAGTGTTCCGACGGGTTGGACAATGATTTAGACGGCTTTTATGACTTGGAGGATGCCGGGTGCTCAGGCGGGTCTGATGCAGAGGAATTTGACGCTCCTCCAGCTCCAACAGGAGAGATTAAGGCTGGAGGGCTTCTTTGGTATCCGAACTATAACAGGCTCGGGCCGAATTTGCTGAAAAATCCTGGATTTGAAGAGATTGATGCCTCAACAGGAAAACCATCTAACTGGTCTGACAACGGGTTTGCTGTTGATTCAAGCATTTCAAGAACCGGCTCAAACAGCTACAAGATTACTGATGCGAATAAAATTAAATACTCTCAGTATGCATGGCAGTATGTCCCTCTGAAAAAAGGAACCTATAGGGTCGCAGGATGGATTAAAACAGACAGCATTGCCAATTCAACAGGCTTTGGAGTCCGCATCAGCGGAGGAGGGGCTACAACCAAGCCAACTAAAGGAACCCATGACTGGCAATATTTTGAGGCGAAGCACGGAGTATTAACTGAGAATAAAACAGGCAGGGTTAATCTTGACAGCTACGGAGATCCAGACGGCACAGCATGGTTTGATGACATTGAATTGAGGGAAGAGCTTCCTCTTCCAATTGATGTTTTTATGCTTTATCCAAATTACCGGGGAATGCTTTTTGACGATCAGTCGCAAATAATGAAGTTTGACATAACAATAAATCCTCCTTCTGGAACTGCTTTGGCTGATTATAGCGTTGAGATTTTGATTATTGACGAATCAAATAATAAGGTTGTAATTCAGAAAAATTACCCTTCAAAAGAGAATTTTATTGCATCAATTGACGGCTCTTCTTTAGAGAATGGAAAGACATATATTGCAAGATTCAAGCTTATGGATGTTTCAAGAAAAATCTTTCTATATGAAGCTCCTGCCTACAGGATTTCAAAGCTTTCAGGAAGCCTCAGGAATTCAATGACAGTGTCTTTTGATGAATTTAACAGGTTTCTAATTCGCGGGAAGCCGACTTTTATTTTGGGAGTATATGATTCTGGCATGGGGTATAGTGCCTCAGAATCTTCTTGGGAAAACAGCTTATTTGGTAAGCGAAGGCGCTTGTTTGAGCTTCCAATTAATTTCTATATTAATTACTGGTATGGGAATGCAGCCCTCTCTTCAATGACTTCAATGATGAATGTTTTGCAGAAAAAAGGAATTCTTTATTTGCAGACCGGGAATTGCTTTGGGGACAACGGATGGGGAGCTCCAACATTTCTAATAAACAAAGATGACGATTACCTCAAAAACCTGTCTGCTCATCCTGGTCTTGGAGGATTTTATACAATGGACGAATGCACGGCAGAGTATGCTCCGATGATATTTGAGCAATATAAAAGGCTTAGGAGCTTTGATCCTGACGGGGTTACTTTTGCAGCTTCTATGAGGCCCAACCAAATGTTTTATTGGAGGGATTCTGCTGACATACTTTCAATGGACCCTTATCCCCTTTCAAGAGGCGAGCCATATAATCTTTCAAAGGTAAGCCACTGGACCATTGCGGCAAAAGAATCAGTTAAAGGAAGCAGGCCCATTAACACTGTTCTCCAGTTTTTTCAATCCACTTCCAAAGACAGATGGCCTACTGAAAAAGAGCTTAGGGACATGAGCTATATGGCAATTGCAGAAGGAGCTAATGGGTTATGGTATTGGAGTATTGGGGCAGGAGCTCTTGCATGGGTTGGAGGGTGCAACAGCTCTGAAAAGGACGAGAACGGATGGTGCCCTGAAAGAATTGATTATTTCAACCGCCTTAAAAACGTAATGAATGAGATTAAAGGGCTTGAGCCTGCACTTGTTGAAATTGATATGCCTGAGCTTCTTGCAGGAAATACCAATCCGATGGTTCGTACGAGAGTGAAATTCGCAGAGGGGAAGGGTTATTTAATCGCTTCAAATATCAAAAATTCAGATGTTTCTGCCACTTTCACATGGAAAGAGCCTCTTGAAGGAGTGCTGGTGTATAACGAGTCCAGGGAGCTGGAAGTTTCAGGGAACAGCTTCAGCGACAGTTTTAAGCCTTATGAAGCACATGTATACATTCTATTTACAAAATCATCTCCTGTCAGCTTTTACATTGACTGGTCAGAATGGGACAATGAAACCACAAATTTTTCAAAAATTCCAAGAGAGCAACTTAAAAACATCAAAAATGTCAGATTTTCAAACAACTATGGAAAAATTGAGTTCATGGAAAGCCTTAGCCTCGTAAAGAGCAGGGATTTAAGAGGGAAGATAAAAATAACAAAGAACAGGATACTTCTTAATTCATCCTTTCTTCCTGAATTCAATAAAAAAGCAAGGCTTGTTTTTAAAAACGTGGATATGGAAAATCCTGTAATTAAGAGAGACGGCTCTGACTGCCCTGAGACAATTTGCACTGATATTGTTTTTGACCCTGAAGCAAAGACACTCTCATTCAATGTAACCTCTTTCAGCATCTATGAGGTTGTTGAGCAATGTGAAGACGGAATTCAAAACTATGATGAAACAGGAATTGACTGCGGAGGCTCCTGCAGAGCATGCTCTTCCCTGCCTGAAAGCAGAAGCTCAGGAGGAGGGTCTGGTGGAGGCTCTTCTTCTGGAGGGGCGCCTGTTTCAATATCAGGCAAAGAGGTAGTGGCAATTAATGCCTTCCCTGACAGGATAAATCTTGATGCTGAACTAGGGGAGATATTAGAGCAGAAGATAACTCTGACAAATACTGGAGATGCCACACTTGAGGTAAGCATTGCCTATGAGAATCTTGAGGGAATCCTCTCTTTTTCCCCTAAATCATTCCTTTTAAAACCAGAAGAGTCAAAAGAGCTCAATTTCAGCATATTCTCTCCTGAAAGGGAGGATATTTATACAGGAAAAATACT
>JALUUW010000028.1 GCA_027021195.1 Candidatus Pacearchaeota archaeon
AATTATAGAGAATTCTTTTATCTCTCCAAGACCCTCTCCAGAATAGTTTATTATAACCCTTTCATTTTCTGTATTTTCCAATTTGTATTTAATTTCCTCTTCATAACTCCTGTTTTTTTCATCTTTAACAACAACATAAATACCTGATATTTCTCCACTAATCTCTTTTTGAGTAATGTTAAACATCAAATAATCATGCTCTTTGCTAACAAATACTGAATCTGGGATGATGCTGATGTCTGTGCTTTGAAAGTCAATTCCTTTTTCAAGCCCTGTTTTTTCAAATCTTGAGGAAACGACTATGAAGGATATAATGACAATTATTAAAGATAATATTCCAATAATTACTTTAATTTTGGACAATCCCCTTTTTTTCATCTGAGAATAGAATCTCTAAAGTTTAAAAAACAACCTCCTGCCTTAAATGGATGATGAGATATACACCTCTACCAGTGCCGCAATTATCAACAACAATATGGATGCTGCTATGAGAAGGGATGTATCGCGCAAGGTTCTTTTTATCCTATCTTTTTCAATATCTCTCCTTATTATGGCCATAAAAATAATCCCTCCTGCCAAGGCTGCTGCAAAATATGCAAGCATTTCAGGAATTCCGTGCATGAAATATTTCAGGAAGGCATATGGAAGTGCGGCTATCCCAAGAGAGTTTTTTGTAAGGCTTCCTATAACAAATCCCATTATGCTCGCATTCCATGCAAGAATGAATATTGCTCCTGCTCCATAGAATAAAGAAAAAAGCAGGGCGAGCAGCAGCACTCGCAGATTGTTGAATAAAATTACCTGAAGAACTTCGTTGGATGTCGCATTTCCGGTAATTGATTCTATTGCAGGGAGGCTTGATTTCTGAAGATTGAACACCACAGAAGACAGGCTTTCTGGAAGAGCTATTGTCCAGAATGCAAAGGCGAAAACAAATCCGAGAAATAAGAGAATGAAAAACCATAATGCCTTTAAATGCTCCTTTAGAATCCATGATTCTGAATCTGCTTTCTTTTCTTTATCCTCTTCCATTATAAGAACCCCTTCAGCTACATACAAGCACGCAATTACGCTCAAGAACACCATCAGCAGTGAAGAGTATTCAGGAAATATCCATAAGCTCAACAAGAGGGAAACAGAAACATAAAAGAATCCCAGGAGAATTATTTCAATGGGGTGCCTTTTGCTTTTTTTCGGGTTTAGCAGAATATCGGAAAGTTTAAACATATTTGATTAATTTAAATAAACTATTTAAATTTTTGTTGCGGCTCTGCTCTTTGATTTAGCCTATTTCAATAATATTTATATATGGGGGATAATAAGTACAATTATGGCAAAAGAAAAAAGAAAGAGGGATATGATTATTGCAGTATTCATTTTGCTTTTGCTGCTTGCAATCATCATAGTTTCAGGAGTCTTTTACTTTAATTTCATGGCAAATGGATCTGCAGGGACAGGCCATTTCACCATTAATGCCAATAGCAATATTTCTCCCTACGAAATCATTTATAAGCATAAGGAATCTTCTGGAAATCCTCCTGAACAATGAGGGATACAAAAATTTATATACAACTCAATAATATGAAAACCATGGGATTGGGAAAAGCTGGAATTTTAAATATGCTATTCTTGTTATCGATAGTTGCTTCGATTCAAGGAGTGGCTTCTGCTCAGGACTTTACCCACATCATCTCGAATTCTGAAGACTGGAAAGACGTATATTCCATTATTCATTATGCCAATCTTGAAGGTGTTGGGAGCAGTTTCCTCGTCAGTCCGAAGCACGGGTCCTTGCTTCTTAACGGATTAAACAGGAATAACGATATACGGGTAATTACTTCGAAAAAATCCCCTTTTGTTATAAATTATGATGATGTTATAAAAAATTCTGGCTTTAAGGACGCTGACGAGGTCTTTGTAGAAAATGCAAATCTTGAGCTGATAGAAGAACTTCCTGAAATAAGCAACTTTATAGTCGTGGGAAACACTTACGGGTACAATGCAATTGCTGTTGCTCCATATGCTGTTTTGACTGATTCGTGGGTCTTTCTTGCCGATAAAACAAATATTGACGAGATAGATGCAATACTTGGATCAAGAGACGTTGAAAACGTGATGATATACGGATTTGTTGATAGAGATGTAAGAGAAGCTCTTTCCAAATACGATCCGGAGATAATTGATACTGGAGACAGGTTTAAAGACAATATAGAGATAATGGAGAAATATCTTGAATTAAATCCCGTAAAACAGATAGTGCTGAGTAACGGAGAGTTTATAGAATCAGAAATAATGTCGGGCAGAGAGCCAGTGTTGTTTACAGGGAAAGAAAATGTTCCTGATCAGATAAGGGATTATATAAAAAGCTCTGATATAGAAGTAGGGGTTTTGGTAGGGGCTGACCTTGTTGGAGCAGCAACTAATATAAGGAGAAGCACGGGAATAAGCGTTATAGTGAAGTTTGCAAGAGGTGCAAGGGCCCCCGGAAAAGCCATCTCTGCAGTTGAAGGCCTTGATTTGTTTTATATCCCTGTTCCAATAATGGATTTAAGCCTGCATTCTGCAAAATACAATAAGGCTACATCCCAATTAGAATTAACATACAAAAGCAACTCAAATATTCCGATATTCTTTAAAGGAACAATAACTCCTGTTACAGGCTCAGAAGAGAGGACAAGGATAGGAGATGTTGAGCCTGTTTTTATTGCTCCTAATGACTTTAAGACAATTGTATATCCTGATCTTGATTTTACAGAAGAGGAGCTGAGCATTGAGTTGTTTACTCTTTACGGTGATTCCCCTTCCTCTCTTGAAAAGATTCTGGAGAAAACTGTCGATGTGGAGATGATAAATGTTATTGACAGGTGTGATATTTCTATTGAAAATGTAGTCTATAGCAAGCCAAAAGAATCTTTTGTTATTGAGATAGAAAACATGGGGAATGTTGATTGCTGGGCTGATGTTGAGCTTACAGAAGTCATTATTGACAGCGATGAGATGACAATCGGATCTGAAGGGGCTGTGAAAATTGATTCTGGAAAGAGGAAAAATATTTTAATAGAGCAGGAGATGACTGATTCTGATTTAGAGGATAACTCTTTTGTAAATTTAATTGCATATTATGGGGAGAGGGAGGACAGCCTTGTTAAAATATTCCAAGGCAAGTTTGAGCTTAGGGTTAAGTCAATTTCTTTTGCCACGATAGGCCTGGTTGCTCTTGCAATGGTTGTTCTGGCTGCAATAGTAATATTTGTTGTAATGTTCTTCAGGAGAGATGATGACGATTGGTAATTAAGTATTTTTTATTTAATTTTTATGATTTTCCTTCTGATTAATTTTATATTCAAGGCTCTCTTTAACTTCATGAATTATTTTTTTTATTTTGTAAAAATCATTTTTTTCAGATGTTGCATTAAACATTTTTATTTTTAATGGGATAGACATTGATTTAAGGTCCTCAATATATACATCATATCCCTTTTTTCTTTGGGAGCTTATTTTCTCTTTCAAATCATTATACTCTGCTTTCAGGGAATTAATCAGCTCCTTTTTTAAAGAATCAATTAAGTCTTTTTTTGTTTTAGATTTCTTAAATATAGAATCAATCTTCTTATCTTTTGAACCAGCAATCTCTGAATTTTTGTAGTGTTTTATAAACTCTTCAACCTGGCTGTCAGTAAGCAGATTAATGACATGGAACAGCTCTTCAAGATGATCAAAATCAAGAAGCTTTTTTATTTTTGATTCTGTAATTCTTATTCTTGTTTTTTTTGTTTTTCCTTTTGACTCAGCAGGAACTGTTTTTTTGATATCTTTTGAAGAAGCAGCTGATTTCTTTTCCTCCAATAATTGTTTTTTTAATGCATTTTTCTTATAATGATGTTTTCTTTTTCCATTTTCCATTTTGCTTATTGTTTTTCATTATTTTTTAGTTTTTCTCCTCTTCCCCCTTATTGCTTTCAGCCTTCTCTTCTTTTTTATCAGAATCGTTGCCCTTTTCATTACTGTCTTTTTTCACCTCTTCTTTTTCCACTTTTTCTTCTTCATCTCTCTCCCTGCCAAAGCCCTCAATTTCCTTTAGCATTCCGGCCTTGTCTTTTCCCTTCAGCCTTTCCCCAAGCCCTGAGTCAATCTCTTTTGCAACCCATTCAGAGATATCGTTTTTCTCTTCATTCACATGAATCTTAAACACTTCATCATCAAGGCTTGGAAGCACATCTTTCAGCTCTTTAAGGCTTGAGACCATAATTCCATTGTCAAAAGTTAGTGGGCTTACAATCTTCTTGGCAATGTCTTCTGCTGTCTCTGGCTTTTCTTCTTTTTTCTCTTCCTTTTTTGCTTTTTCATTCCATTTTTCCCTTTCTTTTTCTGCAGCTGCAATAGAGGACTCAAGCTCTTTTTCCTCTATAAGCTCTATCTGCTTTTTCTTCGGCTTTTTGCCCAAAGCCTCCCACTGCTTTTCAAGCCTCGGCTTTAAGCCCTCAAGATAAATATCAACAACAGTAAAATTCCCTGTCATTAATTTGTCTTTTACAAGCTTAAGCTCCATTTTTAAGTCAAAAGTGTCAACTTTCTCTCCTTCAAGCTGTTCAATCTGGTATTCTATGTCTTCTATTGTATCGCCGTATTTGTTATACTGCTCAAGAACAGAATCAGGGAGCCTTCTGGTGTTGTGAAGGATTGGCCGGAAGTTTATGAAATAGGGCTTTCCTTTGTTATATTTCGGATTCACAAACATTCCAACACCTACAGAAGCCTTTATCAATGATTGCAAAAACTCTTCCCCATATTTTGTTTTTAGCCTGTTTAAGTCAGCCTCATCTCTCGTTCTCATCTGAATCTCTGTATTTATGTTGGCTTTAATCTCTCCTACAAAATCCGACAGCACCTGCGAGACAAGCATTACTCCAATCCCCCATTTCCTGAATTCCCTGCACGCCCTCTCTATCTGCAAAAACCCCTTTCCAGAGCCTCCGAACTTCGGCAATAGGCGATGAACTTCATCAAAAACAAGAAGCACTTTAAGCTCAGGATGCTCTTTGGGGTCTGACTTAAAAATAGATGCTATAACTCCTGCTGAGAAAGTGTCTATCTGGGTTGGAGTAAGCTTGTTTAATGTAAAAATCTGGATATGTCCCGGAGTCATGTGCTTTTTTATGTCTATCACCTGCCTTTCATTTTGAATCTGCCTCACGCTTCCAGGAAATGCCTTTGCATCATTCGGCTTTAATCCGAATTTCGGGTAAAATGAAAGCATTTTTTTGTCTTCGCACTTCCTCAGCATTCCCGACCATTGCGCAGTCGGGTCAAAGACTATTACTGCTATTCCTTTCTCAAGCGCTTCTTCAACAAATACCTGGGCAGCTATGCTTTTTCCGCCTCCTGTTGCCCCTGCAACTATTGCATGGGTTGTCAGATCATCAAGATTGTAGTAAGCCGGGATGTTTGTTTCAGCAATTTTTCCTATTTTAATTGACCTCTCTCCGGGCTTTGGCAGTGTTTCGAGTTTCAGTGCAAGATGATATCTTTTTTTCTTCTGAACATGTCTCATATAAAGGAAAAAATTAAGAAGTATAAAGCTGCAGAATGATATAAAGATAAAAATTGCCCATAAGGGAATGCCGAAAAAAGCATAAAGATATATTGGCTGCGATATGATGAAAGGAGATGTTGCACTTGAAAAAAGATTGAGATAATTTGCCTCAACTCTCAGCAAATACTCTCCTTCAGAAATATTTGAAGGAAGATCAATTTCCTTAATTAAAGTCAGCGAATTTCTAATCTCTACTTCTTCCTTCTCATCAACATAGATTTCAGAATCATTAGAGTCTAAGATCAGGTAATTCAGCCCAACCCGGTATCCCTGCTCTGTCAGAAGATTCTGCAGATTGACTCTGTATCTTAGCTTCCCACCCACATTGACTATGTCTTTAAGCAAATCAATCTCCATAATTAAAGTTTCTACAGGAAGCTTCTTCGGGACTATCTCTATTTTAACAGGAATTTCAGATTCAAGATCTCCGCTTAAAGTTATTTTTCCCCTGTAAACCCCTATTGGCTTTGTTCCTGAAATAGTAAGAACCACGCTCTCAAAAGAGTCAGGAGATATCGTCAATGCAGTTTTATCCATCTTCACAATTTCATCTATATCTGAAGATATTGAGAATAACACCTGCATAGCAGTATTTCTAAAATTATAAATGCTTATCTCCTCATCTACAAAAGTGTTCTCTCTAACCTGCTTATTAATTTCTGAAGTGGATATCCAAAAATCCTGGCCAAGATTCTGTGCCTCTTCCTTTGCCTTTTTTGTATTGTCCCCTTCCTGATCATCCAGCCCGTATTGTGTATAAGGGCCAGTAGGATAGTTATTAAGGTTCGAAGGACTCATAGTAATGTTATGGTTTACTGAAGAAGTGCTAAGAGTGAAATTTAAGTTCGCATAGTAGTTGTCATAATTCTGCTTGATTGCTATAATTGGATAAGTTCCAACAGACACTAAAGGCCTGAAAGAATACTCTCCTGAAGTGTTTGTAACAACAGTAGAATTCCCAAGCGAGACATTAACTCCTGATAAAGCGCTCCCGGAAGTATCAGTTACCTTACCAAAAACAAGAGGTGTAAGAGTTTCGCTTTCCTGAGCAGGTGTTTCAGCTTTAAGAGTCATGTTTTTCTGTATGACATAACTTGAAAAATTAACGCTCACGTTCCCTATAGATGGATCGAATCCTAATTTCTGAGCAATAATATTGTAAGTCCCCTCTAAAACCAAAGTCGACAGATTATAAAATCCAGATGAATCAGATAAGGCAGAGTAGCCTGCAACAGTAATTGTTGCATTTTCAACTGAGTTTCCGCTTCCATCAGACACATACCCATAAATAGTCGCATTTATGCTGTTCCCAATTCCTCCTGAAGGGCATTCATCATTAGGATCTGCATAGAAATAATAAGTCTGAGTGGTATTTGCGGGTGTCGGCAACAGCATCTGATAGTTCACAAGAACATCTGGATTAAATCCCTGGTGGATGCTTTCATTAATATGGCTTACAAATGCCAGTTGCCCTGAGATATTTAAAATTCCAATGTCAAAGATCTCGTTCTCTCCGTTAAACTTATAAGTATAAGTGGAAGGGATTCCGGTTATCTCTGTAGAGCCTATGAAAATGCTCATATTCCGCGTAAAAGTGTTATTTGCGCAGAACACTTCATTAGAACAGTTGATAAACTGATCTACCATCTCAGGTGTTGCCGGAGAAACAGTTGCTGCTGAAATAGTTAATGAGGAGTTGGTAGAGGCATATACTTCCGGACCTCCCTGCGCATCATATTGTATGCAGTCAAAAAAAATGTCAACCCTCTCTATTCCTCCTGAATCAACACTCTCGGATATCTGTTGCGTAAAGTCAGGAACCCTTAATACCAGCCCATAAACTCCTCCCCAAATGTTTACAGGAATTGATGAAGTAATGTTTACCTCTGTAATATAGCCTGCTTTGCTTGTCAGAGCTGTTGAATAGCCAGTCCATTCAAGAATATGCAGGGAAATGATGAATAAAAATAAAAACAAAGATATCAAAGAAAGCGAAAAAAGAAAGTAGTAAACTGCATTGTCCCTCTTTTCTTTTTTTAGCTCCTTGTTAAAAATCTCCAGGGAATGTTTCACCTTCTTCTTCATATCATCTATTCCTCAAAAGAATTAATAAATCTTCTTGTATAGCAAAATATAATGCTTTTTGAGGTAATGACAAAAAGATTTATAAATTAAGACCAGTTTAATAAATAGTAAAAATTCAAAATGGGGTTTGCCAAACTGTTTAAAAAGAAACGCGTTCCTGAAGAACTGCCTTCTCTTGCGATTGATGAAGCCATGGATAAAGCAGGGAAAGAAAAAACATTCTCTGAAGAGATTAAGGAGAAAAAATACTCTTCACTGCCATCGTCAAAGGAAATTTCTTTTTCGTCAAAAGAAGAAAGTGAATCGAAAGAAAAATACAAAAGAACACATGGCCCGAATGAGGATGAAGGGGGATATTTCAAAGAGCTTATAGAAAATCTTACAGCAGAAACAAAAAATCTCGATAAATTGGACTCTTGGTACAAGAACAAGTTTCTGCCTGAAGACATAGTTTTCCAGATGAGAGAATATTGGGAAAAACAGAAGCCAGAGCTTCTGCTGAAAAACATCGGAAGTGATTTAAAAAACAGGCTGTTGGAAAAAACTGACAGGCTGCATCATCTTGAAAAAGAATGGCAGGAAATCTATCTTGAGCTTTTATCCAAGGAAGAGGAAATAAGAAAAGAGGAGAAAGAATTAAAAAAATCGATATCTGAATTCATAAATCTTGTAAAGGGCATTTCTGGAAGGAAAAAAGAGAAGTAACTTTCAAATATAAAACAAAGTTTTATATATCTTCAGAAGAACATACTCTATATGCCAAAAAAACGAAAAAAATCAAAGAAGAGAAGTCAAAAAAAAATTAAGAAAAGGACAATCAAAGCAATCATAGCAATATTGGTGCTTATCCTTATGGTTATTTCTTTAAGCCTACTGATTGAATTCAGAGTCATTAAAAATCCTTTAAAGGAAATAAAACTCAGAGCAGAATCAAAAAACTTTGAAATCAAAGACAATTGCGCAGTTATAGTTGGAAGGCTGATACATTCCATAAATGATGAAAATACATGCGAGCTGATGTGCAAAACAACTTGCAGCACTCTTGAGATGAAATTCCAGAGCTCAGAGTTCATGAAAAAAGAAGAAGACTGCAATAAGTGCAGCTGCAATTGCAAGTAGCTGTCTTAACATACAGAAATAAAATGGACTTGGAGGAAATAGAAAATGCTTACAAA
Organism: Candidatus Pacearchaeota archaeon; assembly: GCA_027021195.1. Lineage (GTDB taxonomy): Archaea > Nanobdellota > Nanobdellia > Pacearchaeales > GW2011-AR1 > JALUUW01. Next base: position 8,854 of record JALUUW010000028.1, read on the forward strand.
AAAGAAATTGAAGAGGCAGAAAAAGAATTCCTCGCAGGAATAAAAAATAAAAAAGATATTAGTGAAGTAGAAAGAGACTACAGGAATAAATTAAAGATTTCTCGGGAAAAGTATTATAGATCAGTATCTGAAATTCTGAAAAAAATGCCAGATCTGAAAAGTCATAAAAAGCAGGACAAAAAAGAAGAAAAAATAAAGCCCCTAAATATCCGCCCAGGTAATTTTGAACTAAGCATTTTCCATAAGATAAGATTTAAAATAATCCCTGTATTGTTCAGGCTGAAATTGAGAATAAAAAGAATGATAAGGGAAAAGACTCCTTACAGAATATCGTATAATTATATTAAGATTAAAATAAGGGCGAAAAAGGCCTTTCTGAAAACCAAGAACTCTTCTGAGCAGCTAAAAGAAAAGTTAAGGGCTCTGGAGCAGAGAGGAATTAACTCAGTAAAAAATCTGGCAAAAAATATTAAAAACAAAACCAAAAAAATAATTGGTAGAATTATTTCAGGAATTCAGAAAATAAAGTCAAAAAAAGAGAAAGGCAATGAGAAAAAGCAGGCGGAAAATAAAAAAGAGCAAACAGGGGCTAATTCAGGTCAAAATAAATAAAGATATTATTTGTATCGGCTGGATTATACTCTCTCAATCTTACAGGAATGCTGATTTCATAATCATAAATTCCGTAGGCTCCGGAAGTTCCTCTGTTTATCTTTGTTACAAAAACAAGATCTTCTTTATCTGCCTGGTCATATTCTCCGTTTGAATCATCGCTCATATCCCACAATATTCCTGTAATGAAATTCGTATTGTTGGTTGAATTTGATATTGGAACACTGCTTATTGTATTCTTATAGATAAAAAAATCATCTGTTTTAACAGGAGTGTTTCCGTCGCTTGTGAAGGTGTTGGAAACAGAGTCTGAAAAATTATTCATGTTAAGTATGGAATCAATGTCTGAAAAGTCATTTGCAGTATTTCCTCCTGAAGCGTTTTTGCCAATTGCCTGGAGCGAAAACCAATCTATATTGCTTTCTGTATCAGTTATGAATATGTTTCCTGTCAGAGATGATTCATTGGACCACACGCTTAAGTTCTTTCTGTTTTGGTCTGCCAAAAGCTTGTCTATTGTTATATTTCCGTAAAAATCCTGCCACGCAGTCACATTTATGCTGTTATTTGCCTTGTTATTGGATTCATTCTCTTCTGTAATTGAATTATTTAAATCAACAGAAACAAAAACATTCGTAGTTCCTATTTTTGCATTCCAGGTTACATTCACTGTGCTGTTTCCGAGGCCAGGAACAGAGGCTGTTTTATTTCCATTTATCTGTCTCCCCCCTGAATCAGGATCATCTTCATAAAAACCAACAAGAAAATTATTAGCATCACCGCATCCGTTGTTGAAGATTGTTGCGTTAATTATAACTTCCTGATTTTCCAAAGGGTTTGTATTGCTGAAAGTGATATTGCCTGATGAAATGCTTAAATCAGCAAGACTGCTATAAACCTCTATGCTTTCCAAAGCACTTTTATTTGCAATGTTATTGGCACTGTCATTTGCTATGCAGTTAAAGTTCCATGTTCCAATTTCATCCAGCAGGATATCTGCATAATAAGTGTCTCCTGATAATAACTGCGCAGTATAATTGAGAGCTCCAGAAGGCTTAATTGCCTCTATTAACACACTGCCTATTCCGCTCAGAGAGTCTGTCGCAGTGCAGTTAACCCTCACGTAATCTGATGTTCCGCAGACATTTCCTGTAGCATTTAAATAAATAGAACTAATGTTAGGGGGAGTTAAGTCAAGTGTAAAAGTAAAGTTTTGTTCAGCAAATCCTGAAATTGAAAGATTGTCTGTAGCAAGGCAGTTCCACTCATAAACTCCTTCTGCCAGAGTTTTTGAGAAATTAATCGTGTCTGAGCTTCCTGAGGCTGTTAAAGTCTCATTTGCATGCCATCCTCCACTCCAGTTTCCATAAAGAGTAACATTTGCTAAATTTCCGTCAAGGTCATTTGCAGTGCAGCTGAAATTTACCTCGCTGTTTGAAAGATTTGCATAATTAATTGGAGAATCAAGCGTTGCATTAGGAGGGGAATTTAAAGTCAAATTCGGCATTGTATCATATCCTGCTCCTGTAACAGTTATATTGACAAAACCAGTAATATAATTGCTTCCATTGTTCAGAACCCTTACTCTAATCTCATCTCCTACTGCACAGGGAGTGTTCAACAACTCACAATCAATAAAATAAGTATTATCTGTTCCGGAATTTCCTGCAGGCCCTATTATGTCTGTAAGGTTGTCGTCAATCCCGTTTGCAGGATTCCACAACACAACTTCATACCCGTTTGCGCTTGTGCCGTCAAGAGCGTCATTCACATACCCGACAATATAGTGAGCAGCAGAAACTAATGGAAAGATAAGAATAATTAGGGAGATAAGAAAAATTGCTAATTTCCCAATCTTAACCTCTTTTTTTGCCATCCCAAACATAAGGTTATTGGGATATTTAAATTTGTCTGGTTGTGATTTAAAGAGTTTTGTTTTGCTGTTTTCCAGAGTGTTTCAAAGAATGTCCTGAATGACTGCAGCAGTTCTCCCACAGAATGTTTTTAGAGTTAAGTCTTCAAGCATTTCATGGGTTGCTGTCTTAATCTCTTTACCTCTTTTCACTTCTCTGGATTAATATGTATAGTATAATATACATTTATATATAAATATCTGTATACTATAATATACATATATTTTGTATAACATAAAATACAAAAATTCTCCATTCGGGATTATAATCACTAAAGATAAATTTAATTTAGAGAACAATATTTTAAAGATGCCATTATAGGTGTT
>JALUUW010000029.1 GCA_027021195.1 Candidatus Pacearchaeota archaeon
TAAGGATTGAATAAAGTCTAACCTTGTCAATTCTTTCACCCGCATACAAAAGTCTGGACATCTCTTCAGAAAACCTAACTATTTCCGGAGCTTTTCTCTTAAGCTTTTTTGGAATTTCATCATACGAGATTTGACTGTCTATGTTAAATTTTTCATGAAGGAACTTTCTTGCAAGAGCATCAGCTTCATTCAGCAATCTTGAAGGGCTTTCATACGAATTTATAAGTTCTCTGATTTTTATCTGATAAATGCTTTCTGCCTGCCGCTTCTTCAAATTCACTCTTTTACTGAGAGAAGACTCAATCATGCTTAAGATTATAACTAGTATTGAAATTATTGCAGCAAGTATAAAAAAAATCCAGAAGTTTGCTGAAAACAGAAAATTTCCTAAAACCATTGCTATTCGTACACAAATTTAATATAAAAACTTTATTAATGAAGTTATCTTAATTTAATTAATGAAAATTTATTATAAAAATAATGAAATCAGCATAAATGCAAAAAAACTCTCTTTTTTTGGAAGAGTAATAGGCCTGATGTTTAAACTTCATCCAGAGAAAACTGAAAATCTTCTTTTTGATTTTGGGAAAAAAGTAAGTTTTCCAATTCATTCATGGTTTGTTTTTTTTAAATTCATGGCAGTATGGATGGACAAAAACAACAGGGTGATAGAATGGAAGATTGTGAAGCCATTTAGGTTTTCTGTAAGGCCAAAGATTCCATTTAATAAACTGATTGAGATGCCCTTAAACAATAAAAATAGAGAAATTATCAGCTTCTTCGTCGGAAGTGTGAGAAAGATTTAAATACTTTAATTGCAAGTATAGTTTATAATAATTAAATAAAAGGAGGTAGAAATGGGAAAAATCGTTGCTAAGAGTGTTGTTACAAGGAAGCCAGGGTATCTTTACTATGTAGATGCAAAAGGAAATGTCTGTGAAGCAAAAATGGCTCGTGGCGGAAAAAAGAAAAAATCTTCCAAGAAGAAAGCCGCTAAGAAAACAACAAAGAAAAAAGCAGCAAAGAAGAAAAAAAAGAGATAATCTCTCTTTACTTTTTATTTATTATTTTTATTGTTTTGATTTTTAATCTTAAATATTCTTTTTATTTTCTATGGCAGCTTATTCATAAAATAGCACCTGTTTATAACTTTCCCTGATTAGTTTTATATACTTGTTTTGTGCCCCTTTATTATGGCGATTGTTATAGGCATTGAAAGCACAGCGCATACATTCGGAGTTGGAGTGGTAAGGAACGGGGAAATTCTTTCCAATGTTAAGAGAGTTTATACAACTGAAAAAGGAGGGATAATTCCTGTTGAAGCGGCAAGGCATCACTTCAATAACAAAGAAGAGGTTTATTTTGAGGCTCTTGATGGAGCAGGTATTGAAGAAAAAGATATTGACGCTGTTGCATTTTCGCAAGGCCCGGGACTTCCTCCCTGCCTGCTTGAAGGGATGAATTTTGCAAAGGAACTCTCACAAAAATTAAAGAAACCAATTGCTCCTGTGAATCACTGCATTGCCCATCTTGAAGTAGGAAGAATCACTGGAGCAAAAGATCCTGTTATGCTGTATGTTTCAGGGGCAAATACCCAGATAATTGCATATGCTTCTGGGAAATACCGAGTGTTTGGAGAGACTCTTGATATAGGGGTTGGAAATTTTATTGATAACTTTGCAAGATACATAGGAATCGGTTTTCCCGGAGGCCCTGCAATACAGAAGCTTGCCGAGAAAGGAAAAAATTATGTAGAGATTCCTTACAAAGTCAAAGGAATGGATGTAGCTCTCTCCGGAATACTTACTAATTTGAAACATAAGGCTGAAAAGGGATACTCTTTATACGATTTGGCTTATTCAATGCAGGAAACTGTTTTTGCAATGCTTGTTGAGACTGCTGAACGCGCACTGGCACATACTGGAAAAAAGGAGCTGCTTCTGGGCGGGGGAGTGGCATGCAACTCGAGGCTTCAGGAAATGTGCAGGATAATGTGCAAAGAGAGGAAAACCGGTAAAGTAAGGTTTTTTTGCCCTCCAAAATCCCTTCTTACTGATAATGGGGCGATGATTGCCTATCTCGGAGAGATAATGCTCAATAATGAAAGATGCATGAAATATTCTCCAAAACAATTAAGAATGGTTGACATAAAACCCAGGCAAAGGACCGATGAGGTGGAAGTCAGATGGAAGTAAGTTTTAAACAACAAGAAAACTTTATAAACCAATCTTTGCCTTATTATTTATCCTATGAACGAAAGCGAGGATTTTATATTCTCCTTCGTTATAAAACAGGAATTAAATAACAGATAGCAAAAATGGATATATATAGCATAATTGAAAAGGCAAGAAAAACAGGAAAAGTTGAGAAAGGTACAAACGAAGTTACAAAGGCTATTGAGAGGGAAACCGCAAAACTTGTTGTGTATGCCTCTGATGTGAATCCTAAAGAGATTGTCCAACATCTGCCTGTTTTATGCAAGGAAAAAAAGATTCCCTGCAAGGAAGCTGACAGCAAGCAGAAACTCGGCATTGCGGCAGGACTTCCAGTGGCTACATCTTCAGTTGCAGTTATTGAACCAGGAGATGCCAAAAAAGACATTGAATCTTTAAAGTAAATTCTCATATGGCCTTACAACTATTAAAATGGCAAAACAGCAAAAGGTAAAAGAAGGAAAATCCCAGTCTTCCAAGGGAAGCGATAAGATTTTAGGAGAAACAGTTCCTGCGGTTGTAGAGGAGATTATTGGAAGGACAGGGTTCAGAGGAGAGATAACTCAGGTTAAATGCCTTGTTCAAGAGGGGAAAGACAAAGGAAGGTCAATGAGGAGAAATGTTAAAGGCCCTGTAAGGATAGGAGATATCTTAATGCTAAGAGAAACTGAAATTGAAGCAAGAAGAATCAAATCCAAAGTAACAAAGGGAGTTTATACTTGAGATGGTTAAGGGGGACTTTCAGGACATATTAGAAAGTGCATTGGGTCTGGAAACAGAAGATGAAAAGGCACTTGAAGGCCTGGCAGGAGGAGCAAGATTTTATGTCTTGGAGATTAATACAGAAGGCAAAAAAAATCCGGAAGAATATGTCAATAGAATCATTGAGTCTCTGAAAAGCGAAGGATACAAAGTCCCTATGACTCGGGCAGATGGAGACATTTATCATATTCACATTACACAACAACTGAATTAAAATGCCAAAATGTGTTTATTGCGGGAAAATGTATGATGTGCCAAGAGGGCTTACCTTGGTAATGAACAGCGGAGCTGTTAAGCACTTGTGCTCTTCAAAATGCAGGAAAAATATGGAGATGAAAAGAAGGAAAGTCAACTGGATAAGAAAGAAGGGAGCTGCAAAAAAAGACATTAAAGAAGAGATTAAGGCTGAAGTTGAAGAAACCAAGTAAGATTTCTGAAGCAGAGCATTAAGTTTTTGTTAGAAAAGAGGATGGTGAAAAAAAACAGCAAAAACAAGAAGAAATCCAATCAGCAAAGCAGGTCTTCTCTGGATTTTGCCAAACCAGTAACAGGATTAAACCTTAGATTTTATATTTTTCTTTTTTTGGCTATTAGTGTTATTTCATCTTTTTTTTCAGTATTTATTCTGTTTTCAAAGCCTTTAGAAATAAAGGAAGTTGATGCAAAGTTTATTATAGGAGAGAATCCGGGGTTTGACCTAAATTCGAGCGCGCTTGTTTTCGGAAGGATTCCTCCGGGAGGATCATCAACAAGAAAGGTAGTCATTGACAATAGTTTTAGCTTTCCAATTGAGGTGAAGATTCTCGCAAGCAGGAATATTGCGGAATTTGTTATTGCTCAGCCTGTTACAATCATTGAGGCAGGGAAAAATGCCTCTATTCCAATAAGCGTTTACATTCCGCAGGACAATGGATTTGGGGATTATTACGGGAAAATCCGGTTTGAAATCTATAAGTCATCTTAAGTTTAGTTGCACAGGCAATCAATACAAGAAGTTTTTTATATGGGCTTTTCATTTTATTGAAATGAGAAAGACGGTGATTGTTTTAATGAGCTTGTTTATATTGCTTAATCTTTTTATTGTGATTCTCAGCTTTTATTCCCTTAAACCTTCGTCCCTAAGAAACTCTTCCGGAACACTAATTACTGGCAGGGGAACTTCGGGGACTGTCGGCCTGGTTATTCTCGGGCCTGAGTTAAATGTGTTTATACACAGCCCTGAAAATATCACTTATAACTTCAGCATAGGAGACGATTACATTATTGATTTGAATGTCTCTGCTGATTTTACAGTTGATACTTGGTGGTACAAACTGGAAGACCTTCGGCACGGCACAACAGTTAATGAGAGCGTTGTCTTTACCCCGAATGACACTATTAATGCTGTAAGGTGGTCAAATAAGATAACTGTCTTTGCAAATGACTCTTCAGGAAGCTCGGCAAGTTCCAGCGTGATTTTTTTTGTTTCTGTTCCAAACAGCGCTCCTGTTTTAGGGGCAATTGATGATGGGATTTTTGTATGCGAATCAAATTCACTTTCTTACTCATTTAGCGCATCAGATGCTGATGAGGATGACCTTACTGCAGACATCAGCCCGAAAAATCCTTTTTTTGTATCTTCTCCAACAAGAATTAATCTCACTACAGTCATCTCATCAATTTTCTCAGGAAATCTGACAAAAAGCGATGTTGGAATATACTCTGAGGTAGTATCTGTTTCTGACGGAGAGTATGTTGATACTAAAAATACAAATATAACTGTTATTGAAATTAACAATGCCCCTTCAGTTGAGAATGTAGGGGTTCAGACAATTTACACACAAGGAGATAACAGCACTTTCTACAAAGAGGTTCAGGTTAGTGATGTAGAAAACGGAAATCAGAGTTCAGGAAACTTTACATTTAACCTCACATTCCTTAACGGAAACAAATTCTTTGATATCACTCAATTTGGAGTTATGAATGTCAGTGGGAACGACAGCATAATAGGGGTTTACAATCTTAGTCTTTGCGTGACTGACAAGGCTATTGAAAACATACACCAAAACATAAGCCTTTGCGGACAAGACGGGCTAAACCAGACAGTGTGCCAGAACTTCAGTCTGACTGTGACTGATGAAAACAGGGCGCCTACTATTACAAACTACTATCCATCTAATTTTTCATTAAGCATTTCTGGAACAGGAACGCTCTCCTTTAATATAACAAAATACGATCCTGACGGAACAATTCCAGATACATACTGGTATGTTGACGGCTTTCTTAAAGAATATGATTCAGGCAGCTCTTATGACAAGTTTGAATACAGCTTTGGTTGCGGAGTTTCTGGAACTCATACTATTAAAGCAGAGATAACTGACGGATTACTGAATGATTCGGTTGAATGGACTGTAAGTGTTGAAAGAGTTCAATGCCCTCTTCCTTCTGAAGGAGGCGGGGGAGGTGGAGGCGGCGGAATAGAGGGCTGTGCCACTAACTGGGCTTGTGATACTTGGGAAGTGTGCCAGAATGCAAAGGCAAGTTTGGAAATAGGTCTTTTGTCAGGAGAGGATTACAGAACTGTTAAGGACTCTTGTTTGGAGCAAAATCTTGATGATTCATCCTGCGGTGTCCAAATAAGAAAATGTTTTGACTTAAATTCATGCAATTCAAGCGCAGGGCAGCCTCCAGAGTTTCAGGGATGTTATTATCTTGAAAAACCAAGCTGTTTTGACAATGTTAAGAACTGTCACGATGGAGATTGTGAGTTGCTTGTTGATTGCGGAGGCCCATGCGATCCATGCCCGACTTGCTCTGACGGCATACAAAACCAGGGGGAGCAGGATGTTGATTGCGGAGGCCCATGCCCATGGAAATGCCCTGCTGAAAAACCCCTTCAAGCAAACAAAATTCAAGTAGTCCTTTTCTGGTCTATTCTTATAATGCTGGTATTATTGGCAATCATCAAGGTCATAAAGATTGTTAAACTGAGGGAGAAGCTGATTCAAATAAAAAGAAACATAATGAAAAATGAAATTAATGAATTATAGACATTTTTTTTTCAGCCTGGTTTTTTTTATTTTGATTATAAGCCTTGCCAGCAGCAAAAGCTCTCCTATTCAGCCTGTAAGTGCAGAAGAAGGATGTTTTCCCCAATACGAGTGCGGAAACTGGAGCGAGTGCAATAACGATAGCATTCAAACAAGGGTTTGCACAGATAAAAGATGCAATAAAAAAGACATAGTTGAGAGAAAATTCTGCAATATTCCTAACTGCAAGCCGGCAATTGCCTGCAGCAACTGGAGCAGCTGCAACTACCAGAGAAAGATGAGCGATGTCCTAAGAGAGAGGCTTGTTTTTGAGGGATATCAGGAAAGAGAGTGCGTTGATTTAGGAGGATGCGCTGAAGAATGGACTGAAACAAGAAGCTGCAGCCTTTCTTTTCCTGTTGAAATAAAGAAAACAAAGTGGTGTTTTCAGGATTATGTGGAGATATTTGATCTGAATTCAAAAAGGCTTGTCGGGAGAATAACTGAATCAGGAATTGACAAGGATTTAGGGGCAAAAAGAGTGGATATTCTTTTTTTGACCTCAGACGAGGATGCCTATTGCGATTATTGTTTTGACGGAGTTAGAAATTATGACGAAACAGGAATTGACTGCGGAGGCAACTGTCCCGAATGCATTGAAAAGGCATATTTTTCTGACTGGCTGTCTTTGGCAATTGCAACTTCATGGCTTTCCTTTGCAATACTGCTAATCATTTTAATATGGAGCAAATCAAAAAGATATGCATTTTTTAGAGATTCATCTAAAAAAGAAATAGCCAAGAGGAGCATCAGGGAGAGGATTGCGGGCTTCATCAGAATGGCGAAGATAGGTACAGAAGAAGAGAGGATGCTTGAAGAAAAGATTAAAAAGATTATTGTCGAGAGCCTTTTGTTTTCAAAAAAGACAAAGGAAAAGCCATAATATTTAATTTAAAATGGCTGTCTCGGCATTGGAACAGGATTTCTGAAAGAAGTCAATATCTTTCTTATGATGAATCTCGTATTAACAACATCAGAGATTATTGCTGTTAGCACCAGCCTTCCAACAACAACCTTAAATATGCCTTCTTGATAAGGTATTCTTGCAGCAACTGAAAAATTCTCTATTATTTGGGATATTTCCTCTTTACTCAAAATTATTCCGGTTTTTTTCATTCCTTTAGGAGTTATCACCTTTATATTCTCTTCAGGGCCGTCGCATTCAATAGATTTTACAAAAGGATCTGCTATGAGGGGGTTTAGCTTTCCAAGATTTATTGGAGTATCGGTAGGAATTGGTTTTAGGTATTGAAATCTTTGAGGAAGCTTTATGTCAGGAATCGTAAGCACCCTTCTTTTTCCAACCGGTTTTGGCGGAGCTATTAAAGGGTATTTTTTTTCTGTGTTTTTTGGAGAGGTGTTTTTGGCATAATTGAGTGTTTCTTTTTTTGGAGAGATTTTCTGTCTTATTATTTCCTCAAGCTCCTTTTTTTCATCAGCTTTTTTTTTCTTTTCTTCTTTCTTTTTTTCCCTGAGGATTCTCTCAAGCTCAAAAACTTCTTTTGTTTTTGAGTTTTTTATCAGTTCTTCTGTAAATTTAAGCAGAAAAAGGGTTCTAAACTCATTTGATGTTTGTTTGAGCATTTTACAGAGGACTGGTTTTAGGAGAGGATATTGATTTTCTGTACTCTTCTGCATCTGTTCCCTGTTCTTTTACCATCCCATGAGGCGGGAAATTTCCAAATGGATTTACCACTCTTTGGGTAGGAGCAGATGTTTCTTCTTCAGGAATTTTTTCATGCATCAGTGCAATTCCTTTGGCAATTGTTTTGTTCTGCTCAAGAAGGCTATCTACTTTTTCAAGTATTTTTTTGCTGTCTTTATTGCTTTTATCCATACTGAAATCCTTTTCAGCCAGCGCCTTTGCGGATATTTCAAAAAGCTCAAGCAATTTTGAGATTTGATTTGCGAGGTTGTCAAAACTAATTGACAAATTAGTCATAACTTTCTGCAATGAAACAAAATTCTCTATAAGTATATTTTCTATTTTTTTTTCATGAGTGGAATCTGAATGAGAAGTTGTCCTGTGCACTCGCTCTCTTTTAGAAGTTGTTTTTTTTGAAAGCGTCCTCTTTTTTTTCATAACTCTTAAAGGGGTTTATGATTTAAAAACTCTTCGGAAAATTAAAAGATATCCACTTTTTCACTGTTTTTCTCAGCGGCATTTTTTACACTGTCTTGCTTTTCAACACTTTCATTGGGATTTTCTATCCCTTCTCCCACTTCTTTTTTTGAGTATTTCAGAAGATGCTTATTTTCTTTTTCATTTTTCCAAGTGATTTTTCCACTACTCTCAGCACTGCTCTCATTTTCCAATTCTGCTATATAATCAGCAATATCTGCAGCAACGTCTGCGTTTACGCTTATGCTGTCAATCCCTTTTTCAATGAGGAATTTTACCATTGGCTTTTTGCTGCCGGCCTGACCGCAGATGCTTGTTTCAACATTATTTCTCTTGCATACTCTTATCACAAATTCCATTTGATGCAGCACTGCAGGATGCATTTCATCATAAAGGTGCTGAACATCCTCGTTTCCCCTGTCAACAGCGAGGATATACTGGGTAAGGTCATTTGTTCCAAACGATATGAAATCAATTCCTTCTTCACAAAGGCTTTTTATAATTTGAACTGCAGCAGGAGTTTCTATCATAACACCTACTTTTGCTTCAGTAAAACCTATTTCTTTAAGAAATTCCTTGACTTTCTTCAACTCATCCACCATGATAATCTGAGGAAGAAGCAATCCCACCTTTTTTCCGCTTTCTGAAACTCTCTTTAATGCTTTAAGCTCTGCTTTGAGTATTTCTGGGTTTTTTAAGCCATATCTTATTCCGTGCATTCCAAGCATTGGATTTGCCTCAATGTCTTTTGGAGCACCTTCAAGGTTCTCGTATTCATCGCTTCTTATGTCAGAAGTCCTTACCCATATCTCCTCAAAATAATCCGCGATGCTTTTAATTCCCTTAAAAATCACTTCTTCATAGTCATCCATTCTATTTTGGCTTAAAAAATATTCAGGGTGTTTTCCAGACTCAGCTATTATTCCCTCCATTCTTGTCAGCCCTACAGCCTTTACCTGTGTTTTTGACGCACGCTCAGCAAAATTCGGAAGGTCAACAACGACTTTTATTTTTGTCTTTGTTTTTGCGGTTACTGCCCTTATTTCTTTTTTTACGCTTTCAGAAACTCTTCCTTTGTAAATTCTTCCTGTAAAACCATCAACAGTTATTATTTCTCCTTCTTTGAGTCTTTTTGTTGCTTCTCCAGTCCCTACTATGCATGGAATGCCCATTTCTCTTGATACAATTGCAGCGTGAGCTGTAAGGCCTCCCTCATCAGTGACTATTGCTGCTGATTTCTGCATGCTCACAACCATGTCCGGATTTGTCATCTCTGTTACAAGAATATCTCCTTCCTTTATTTTCTGCAAGTCCTCTTGTGTTCTAATAATTCTTATTTTTCCAGAGGCAATTCCCGGAGACGCAGCAAGCCCCTCCAGAATTGCTTCTCCAGATATTTCTTTGACAGAATCGCCGTCAGAGAGGTCTATTCTTTTTTCTATAGTTGTTATTGGTCTTGTCTGGACAATGTAAACATCTTCATTCTCAATTGCAAATTCTATATCTTGTGGTTTCTTATAGTGGTCCTCCAACTGCAAGGCAAGCTGTGCAAGCCTTTTTATTTCATAATCACTGAGAACAGGGGACTTTGCTTTTTCTTCACGTAGCTTTACGATTGCTTTGTTTCCTCCAGAGTCTCTTGTTATTGCAATTTTCTTGTTTGATATTTTTTTATCAAGTATTTTTAGCTCTCTTGAAACAACATATTTGTCAGGAGTGATTTTTCCAGAAACAATCCCCTCTCCAAGACCAAACACTGCCTCGAGTATTATGTTGTCATTTTTGTATGAAGGATCTTTTGAGAATATAACTCCTGATTTGTCAGAGTCAATCATTTTTTGAACTACGACTGCAAGACTCGCCTCTTCATGCAGAAATCCTTTTTTGTTTCTGTAGTAGATTGCTCTGGAAGTGAATAAAGATGCAAAGCATTTTTTTATCTTTTTTATTAAATCATATCTTCCTTTGACATTTAAAAAAGAGTCTTGCTGCCCTGCAAAACTCGCCTCTGCCAAATCCTCTGTTGTTGCAGAGCTTCTGACAGCAACAAATATAGGTTCAGGGGTTTTTTTAAGAAGGTCGTGCGCTGTCTTCCCCTCAAGAGACTCGTCAATGTCAAGGCTTTCATATGCTTCAATAATTTCCTCCTCCATCTCACTCGGAAAACCCGAGTTAATAATGAGGGCTCTTATTTGCTCTGCAATCTCGTCAAGCTGCTTTGTATTTTCATAATCAATTTTCTCAAGCAATTCCTTTATTTTTTTATCAAGCCCTGCTTTTTTGATGAAATATCTGTAAGCATGCGCTGTGACAACAAATCCCGGCGGCACCGGCGCTCCTGCATTATAGATTTCTGAGAGGTTTGCACCCTTTCCTCCTGCAACACTTCCAGAATCTTTGCTTAGTTCAGAAAACCATTTAACAAATTCCACTCTCTCAATATCATCCTTTGTTTTAGCGACCTCTTTTTCATTAAGCATATTTTTAGTAAATTCAGAAACTTAATAAAGGTTTTTATTAATTTTCAAATGCATTTCTTATTTGCTTATGGCATCAACAGGACAAACTTCAATTGCTTCATCTACGCAGGGAATGTCTTTTTGCGATTTAACATGCGCTTTATTGTCATCTCCCATCTCAAATACTTCTTCGCAGATTGAAGCGCAAGATCCGCATCCTATGCATTTTTCATGATCAATTTTTATTGCCATGTAGATATAAATTGCAGATAGGTTTATAAAGTTATTTTTTTTAATCTGGCTATGGTGTTGGTCTGGTTGCTATTAGGCATTGTTGTTTTAGCGGCAATAGTCTTTACTTATTATTATAACCGGTTTGCTGTATTGGAAAACAGGATTGATAATTCCCTTTCGCAAATTGATGTTCAGCTAAAGAGGCGTGCGGACCTTATTCCAAACCTAATAGAGACAGTGAAAGGATTTGCAAGGCATGAAAAAGAAGCTATAAAGGCTGTTACAGCTGCACGTAAGGCGCTTGTTTCAGCTAAAGGAATTGAAAAAAAGGTTGAGGCAAACAACCAGCTGGAGTCAGCATTAAAAACAATCTTTGCAATTGCAGAGGGCTATCCGGATTTAAAGGCAAATACAAATTTTCTTGAATTGCAGAGAGAGCTCTCTTCAACAGAAGACAGAGTCGCATATGCAAGGCAATACTATAATGACAGCATTCTTGCTTACAATAACTTATGCAGGACAATGCCAGGAGCTTTTTTTGCCAGGCTCTATGGAAGAAAGGAAAGAGAATATCTTAAAATTGCAGAGTCTGAGAGAAAGCCTGTTAAAGTAAAGTTTTAGTAGATAAACCAAATATCCGGATACTGTAAAGTAAACCTCTAAACTTAACATTTACAAAACCGAAAATTAATTCTACTGTGTTTTATTTAATTGTAAAAAGAGGTTGGGCAGTTTTACCTGCCCATAGCACATGAGATTAAGCCCGTTAGAACGTAAACTCATGACTAAAGCAGTAAAGAATGGCAACAATATAAACCTTGTGGCT
>JALUUW010000030.1 GCA_027021195.1 Candidatus Pacearchaeota archaeon
TTCCAATGTCGCACCTTGCTCCAAGACATTCATAAGAAATCTCGGCCTCTAAAGGATTAAGCCTTGTGTCATAGGCATTAATCTCAACAAGAGTATTCTTATACTTGCAAAGATCAGGAGTTTCAACTTCAGCAGCAGTTGCATCAAGAGCCTTTCTTGGCTTGTTCCCTTGAATAACTACTGCAACAGGAAACTGAAATATCTCCTGCTCTTCTCCATTTCCTGAATAAACCTGAATTAAAACAGGATATCTTATGTTATAAACAAAATGATAGGGAACATAACAAAAGCCCATTGCACCTACTCCTTCCTGGTTTCCTACTGGACTGGCAATTAAAACATTCCCCTCGCTTGGAGAGACTTCAAAGCTACTTGGCCATTTTCTTGAATTCAAAAACCTGACTTCCACGCCAGAATCAATTCCTTTCAATGCATCAACAGCAAAATAGTCGTTTTTCTTTCCAGAGCTCTTTAAGGCAAGAGTATTCGCTTCAATTGCCTCTCCTAACTGGTCAAAAACTTCATCAGCAATCCATGTTTTAGGGGAACATGAAATCTCTACACCGTCAACAGGAGCATATAATCTTAGAACATCAACAGAGTAATTCTCTAAAAACAATGTTTTCTGCTCTGCCTCATAAACTTCTCTTGCCGCCTTGTAAAGCCTTCCAAGATCCGACCTGACAGATACTTCATGAACGCTTACAGAAGCAGTTTCATCCTCGTTGCTTACTGTAAAATCCATGTCCAGTTTAACTCTCACCTCATCATCACCAATCTTAATTTCGGCTTTTGGCTCTCCTTGAAGAATTTCAAATCCCGCTTCATAATAGCTGTCAAACCTGCATCCGGCTATCTTATTCTCAATAAATCTTTCCATCTGATTCTCCATGTCTTTTTTTGAAGGTATCTGCTCTTTTTGCACGTTATTCCCAGAAACATAGTACCAGTAAGGAATAGGATTTCCTAGAAAATCCAGTTGAGATGAAAAAGGCATGTATGGGGAGCCGGGCTCAAAATCAGGAAGCTCTATATATCCTGCCTGGCTCTCTAAAATAGCTATTCCTGTTCTTATTTCCTCTTCAAGGCAAGACAAAAAATTAGCGTAAACAGGTTCAATGCTTGCAGGAATCCCTGTATCTGATTTTAAATAGCCTCTGAATATGAAAAATCCAGCAGCTGCCCCGACAAAAAGCATCGCAATTATGATAAAAACAGTCAATTGCGCATGTTTCGAGTCTCTCAAAAATGCCTTTTTTAACACTAATTTCAAGACGCGGATTTCTGTTTTGCCCTCTTTTATAAGCATGAGAAAATAACGGAAACCACGTATATAAAGTTTATTAGAAAAAATCCAGATCAAGCATTATTTCTGCTGGCTCTCAAATAGTTAATTCCTCCAATAATAACCAAAATGCCCCCTACAAAAATTATCCAGGAATCAACCTTTGTTACAGAATCAGGAATTTGCAGAAACTGAAAATGGTAATTGATAAAGTATAACCCAAAGGCAAGATAAATTAAAAAAAACCAAAGCTTATTTCCCTTTTTCATAATAAGCATTAATAAAAAGTTATATTTAAATATTTCCATAAACAGGTAATTAAAAAGATTAATCTTCAGAGGATTAGCTCCTCGCAAAGCATAAAGGCCCCATAGTCCAGTGGCTAAGACGTATCCTTGACGTGGATAAGACCGCAGTTCGATTCTGCGTGGGGCCATTTATTATCAGATCTATCCAAAAGGGAAATAAGCCATTTTCTTTTCCTCTCTTGCAATTACAAACTCAAAATCATCAATCATTCCTTCAAACCTCTCTCTTATCTCATTCATAATCTGCTCAAACTCATCAAAAGACTTTGCCTGCAGTTCAATCTCAAAATCCCTGCCTCCGATTGTTCTGTTTGTATTCAGTATGTTTGGGTGATGCATGCAGAAATTTTCAAGCTCCATGATTCTTTCTGTATTTATCAGGTTAATATAAGACTTGTAATACCTGTATCCTAAAAAAGAAACATCAATCAAAGCCCTATAACCCTGGATAACGCCCAATTTTTCTAATTTCTCCATATGATTGCTTACAACCTGCGGGCTTGTTTTTAATTTTGTGGATATGTCCAGCAAAGACATTCTTCCATTGTCTGAGATTAGCTTTAACAATTTAATATCAAATGCGTCAAATTTAACTGCTTCCTTTGATGCTCCGACAAGTGTTCCTTTTTCTGTATTTGGTTTTCCAATAAGATATGATTTCGGATATTGTTTTATATGGGTGTAAGCAACAACAGACCTTTTACTGATGAATTTACGATATTTTCTCATTATTCTGTCCCAGTAATCATAAAAATCCAGCAGGTCTCTGACAGCAATAGCATATCCGACATCCCATATGCCTTCAAGAGTGACAAGCCACCAGACCTCTTTATCTTTAATCAAGTTATTTTCTATTTCATTCTGTTTTTTGGGTGTCAGATTGTGAAATTTGAAATAAACCCTCATGCTTGCATATCCCAGCTTGGAGTAATCTATGACCGCTATATATCCTTTCAAAACTCCGTATTCCTCAAGTTTTTTAATCCGATAATCAACAAACTGCTTTGACTTTCTGATTTTCTTTCCAATTTTCGTCGCTGTTATACGGGCATTTTTGTCCAGTTCAAATAAAATTCTTCTGTCAAAATAATCCAGTTTTGCTCTTTCTTTATTTTGTTCTACCATATTTAGACAATAGTAATATATAATATATAAATATTTCTTTTTGTCAAAAATATAGATGGTTTATTTTATATAGTTAATATGGATACGACTATTAAGTAAATAAATCAAAAAATAACATATTGACAATGATGTACAGATTTAAAGAAATAGAAGAACTTAAGAACCTATCAACAAGGCAAAACTTAGAGGAGACTATAGCACTGCTTAAGCCAGAGTATAAAGAATACTTAAGAAAAGATGAAAGATTTAGGTTTGGGAATGATGGTGATAAAAAAACAAAATTAGAAGGGGTTAATATGTTTGATGTAGAGGCAAGGTTGGCTGAAAGATTTGCTAAAGCATATGAAAATGGCGACAGAGGAGCTATAGACAACATTCCAACCTACTGGGGGGACAATCCTGGATTAAACGCTATTACAATTCCTGGAGGATTAAATTGTTCTTCGCATAATCTTTTAGAAATAGGCTATTTAAAAAAGAATGTCTATACTCTAAAGTTTGATCTTTTTTCAGATGAAAGGAAAAGATATTTGGATTGGACTCCTACAGATATGGCAACCTCTTATAATTTGAAAAGCGTAATTGATTGTTTTGAAAGAGCAAGGCCTGAAAATAAGACTACTAAACTTTATGATGGATTGATAAAAGGAATAATGGAAGTTAACAATAACCTTGTTCTTTTCACAAAAGAAGTCTTAGATTCCCCTGGTTATAAAAAGGCTATTGAAAAGTGTGAAAAAGACAGAGTTATATTTCCAGACAAACCAGGAGGATTTCCTAATGAGATTCTTTTCAAAAGAGCCATGAAAGCTTATCATGATGAGGTTTTTAGGCACAGGCAAACCGCATTATATCATGCCAGAGCAATTAAAGACATATACAGAATTGCAAGTGATATAACTACAGGGATATCAACATAGAAAAAAATCAAAAACAACTAAAAAACAAGCTGATTAGAATTGCTATTAATGAAGAAATAAATATAGATGATTTAAGTAAGAG
This sequence comes from Candidatus Pacearchaeota archaeon, assembly GCA_027021195.1. Lineage (GTDB taxonomy): Archaea > Nanobdellota > Nanobdellia > Pacearchaeales > GW2011-AR1 > JALUUW01. Next base: position 3,721 of record JALUUW010000030.1, read on the forward strand.
GTATTGAAATGGGAGAGATAGTTGATAAAATAAGAGAATGGGAAACTGAAATCTTTGATTCAGCAATATCTGGAAAAAGCCGAGAAAAAATTGAAAGAGATAAAATATTTGATAAAAGATATGAAGATTTAAAGGCTCGTTTAGAAATTGCCGAGCTCATCATTAGGGCATATAGTGGTGAGATCAGGAAAGAGAATCCCTGTTTTTTGCCAGGCATTCCAGCTAAAATGCCTTCTCTAAAGACACCAAGAGATATTTACGGAAGGGAAATTGACATTGACCCTGGTTTTTTTATTGGAGAGGGTGAAGGAAGATGGTGCGATCCTTATTTTGTTTTCAGTCCCTTGGAAAAATTGCTTAGAAAGTATGAATCAATTATTTTTTCTTCAAAGATAGCCTCTAAAAAATATAGAGATTCACTGAAAAAAAGAGGCATAAGCCCACATTATCTCTCTTCTGTCAATATCAAAAAGTAATATTATCTCTTTCCCCCCTTCCTCTTCTTCCCTCCTTTCACCTGACCCCAATTGCTTTCCATATAGCTAACTTTTAATGAATTAATGTCTATTTTAGCCAGATAGCACAAATCCATGAAGAAATCTTCAGGCAAAAGCCTTTTTTCAGTAAAATAATTTTTCAGGGTGGAATAAGGGATGTCAAAACCAAATTGCCTTATGCTTCTTAAAGAAGGGCAGTTGATTCTCTTCAAAGCTCTTCCTATAAATTTTCTCTGCATTCCTTTTCCCGAAAACTTAACTCTCCTCATTCTTCTCATGATTAACTGCGGGACCATAAGCATAAAAACCTTTTTAAACCATTTTCCCTGTAGGTTTTTATGAAAATTCCAAAAACAACAAACAGGTTTTGCCCTTATTGTAATAAAAAAACAGAGCATAAAATAAAGATAGTAGGAACAGGATTCTCGAGAGGAACTATGACTCGCGGGGGCGGAAGGACTCGGGCAAAACTGAGAGGGTTGGCAAGAGGAATTGGAAACTTGGGAAAATGGGGGTCAAAGCCTGCACAGGCAAAGCATAAAAGAAAGTCAAAAACAACTAAAAAAACAAACATCATGTATACATGCCAAGTGTGCAAAAAATCAAAATACCAAAAAAAAGGAAAAAGGGCAGGAAAAGTAATGCAGGAGTAAAATGAAATTCGCTAAATTAAACAAAAAGTATAATGAAATGGAAGTAAACGCAGTAAAAACAGGAGGAATCCTATAAATGGCAATTGCAAAAAGAAAAAAGAAATTTTTTGAAGTGGAAATTCCTTTATTAAACAGGCAGACACAGCTGATTGCATATGAGCTTAAGGAGCTTGACGGAAGATACATAAAATACGACCTGACAAGGCTTCTCAGGGGGAAAAACATGACACTCCAATTAAAAGTGGGTGTAAATGGGGAAAAGGCAGTAGCAAAGCCGAGAGAAATAAGGCTTCTCCCTTATTTTTTAAGGAGAATGGTCAGGAAAGGAACTAATTATGTTGAAGATTCATTCTCAACAGAGTGCAAAGATTTTCAAATAAGAATAAAGCCTTTCCTCATAACAAGAAAAAAAGTATCAAGGGCAGTAAGAAAAGCATTAAGGGAAAAAGCGAGGGAAGAGATTGAAAAATATGCTAAAAGCAAGAGAGTGGAGGAGTTGTTTGAAGAGATACTAAAAAACCAGCTTCAAAAGCCCTTAAGCCTAAAGCTGAAAAAAATCTATCCTTTGTCGCTTTGTGAAATCAGGGTTTTAAAAGTGGAAAAAGAGATTGGAGGGAAAAAAGAAGAGCCAGAAAAAGAAAAGGCTGAAGAAAAGAATTCTGCTGTAAAAGAAGAGAAGAAAGAAAATGATTCAGAAGAAGTAAAAAAAGAAGAAAGCGCAGATAGCGGGAAAGATAGCAAAGCAACTCATTGATATTTTTGACAGAAGGATTTTTAAAAGGAAAAACTAACTTATTTTTATGCCTGCGTAGCTCAGTGATCAGAGCATCTGCCTTGTATAATCCTTTCAGGAGAGCAGAGGGTCGGGGGTTTGAATCCCTCCGCAGGCTTTTTGATTCAGTTTCTTTTAACAGATATCTAAAGAATGCTTCAGGGCATTGGAATGCGTTCAAAAAAGCCTACAGAAACTTCGCATGTCAGAAAACTGAAGCTCTTTCGGAAAAAAGCTCTATTACGGCGTTGTTAGTGAGAGAAAAAACAAGTGTGGAACATAAAAAATTCCTCATTCATGCTCTAAAACTTCTGCTCTTCCATCGTCAATAAGGATTTTTGCAACCTCTTTTGGAATGTTTGCTATTTGTCCCTCGCTAAAAGGGCCCATTTTTTCCCCGCTCAAATCAACAAATTCTTCAACATCCTTCTTAAAAACCACGAGCTCGTTTTTTTGCGTCTCTTCTTTCCTGCCCTCCAGAATCAGGCTCATTTTTTTGTCAGAGTCATTAAGGCATCTCATCAAATCCTCGAACAGGCCCTTCTCAAAATCAAACATGTTGTCAAAATCGTGTTTAGATATTCCTGTCTCAGAAGCTATTAGAGCAAGATCAAGAATCTTTCTTCTCCTTCTTCTCATGAGTTCCTTGAAAAAAGTTGTTGCATTCTCAAGCTGCTTCTTTGTTTTAACAACGATATCTGAGAAAACATCATCTTCTTTCATGGCTATCTCTTTTTTTTCTTTAAGATAGTTGGCAAAATCCAGAATAAAATTTTTTGGAAGCCTCTGAAGCTGTTTGGAGTATCTCTCTTTTCTTGCTGCCTCATAAATGTCATTATAGGTTATCATAAAAAAATAAGAAGAAATGGATTTTTAATAATTGCTGTATTCCACTATTCAAAATCTCTTTTATCTGATAAAGCCAGTTTTTCTAAGAAGCTCATTTCCAATAATCCTTCCAAGACTTCCTTTTCTTGCCTCTCTTTCACAAAACATTTTTTCCCTCGGAATTGAGCCGTTATAGAATAAAACAGGAACAGGGTCTGCTGAATGTCTTTTGAGCCTGCAAGGGGTTGAATGATCTCCAGTAACAATGATTTTAATTTTGTTCTGAGGGGCAAATCTCCTCAAAAATCCAAACAAAGATTTATCAATATATTCTATCATTGCCTTTTTTTCAAGAGGCTTGTTGTCATGCCCTGGAATGTCTGTTTCCTTTATATGAATGTATGCATAATCTTCCTTATGGCTTTTCTTCAGCGCCTTTATAGAAAACTTGCATGCTTTTCTCAGCCCTTCATGAAGGTTCTCGTAAACATCAATATCTTTTAATAAAGGGTAATTAAATGAGTAAACTTTCATTCCAGAGAGTTTGGAAAATCCTGTTTCAAGAGGCATATAAGTGATAGATATCCACTTTTTATACAGATTGAGCCTTGGAATCTCAATCCCCGGCCCCCTGACTAAAATATAGTTTGCAGGCATCAGCCCCTTTCGCCTTCTTTCCTCATTAACTGGATGGTTGTTCAGAATATCATATGCTTTTTCAAGAAACTCGTTTACAAGGTTAGAGGTATAAAGGGAATTTTCTTCATCATCAAGAGGCTTGCAAAGCCCGATCTTATCTGAAGAAAAAACCTTTCCATAAATATGCTCTGAATCATTTCCTGAAATATTGTCTGAAAACCCTCCTCTAAAAACAAGAACGCCCCTGTGCTGTATTGTGGGTTTGAACACAAAATCACATGGCATCTTTATCTTGTTGAGAGACTTGGCAAGTATTTCTGCCTCATAGGTTGTTAGAGTTCTTCCTGCCCTTCTGTCCAGAATATTTCCTCTTTCAAGAGAGTCAATTGTTGCAAAATTAGTTCTTAATGCAAGGTCTCCTCTTGTTAGCTTAATACCTGCACCTACTGCCTCTATTTGCCCGCGGGTTGCAGAGTCATGATTGTTTCCAAACAAAGAAACAATTGATTCATCTGATTTTGGAACAAATCCTGGTTTTACAGGATACATATAACCCATCTCTCCTCTTGCAGCAAAAAAATCAATATTTGGGGTATTGGCTGCCTCCAGAGGAGTCTTATCATTAAGTTGCCTGCAGGGAAGATCGCCAAGACCGCTTATAACAACAAATATCCCCTTAAGGTTTCCTCTTGCAATAAAAGGGCTGATAATCTTCTTTATATTTTCTTTCATAGAAATATATGTGGCTTTTTATTTATAAGAATTTGTGTATTTTTTAGTGAATGAATCTGTCAGGCTTTAACAGAATACTCGTAATAATCATCATATGGAATAACCCATTTAATGGCCTGCTCTCTTGAGGCATTCTCCATAATTTTCCTAAAGAGCCTTATGGAATTGCCATGTGCAGAAATAGCCACATTAACCTTGTTCTTTTTTATATACTTTTTAAGATAGTTTATAAAATCCCTCACTCTTTTTTCAACATCAGCAAAGCTCTCTCCTCCAGGAGCTGCAACATCATATCCCCTATGAATTGCATGATACTCTTGCTCCCCCAAAAATTTCTCAGCTTTTCTCCTCATCCGCGGGCTTAGATTCTCAATTGCATCTCCTTCTGCTTCAAGATCATACAGTCTCTTTCCTATTTTCTTGATAAACTCTTTATGAGTTGTTCCCTCAAGAATTCCATAGCTCCTTTCAATCATCCGGTCATCCTTTATAATTTTCTTGCATTCAGGATGGTATTTCAATACATAGTCCAAAGTCTCTTTGGATCTTGGGAGGCTTGTGTGAAAAGCCACCTGAAATTTTTTATCCTTCAATTTTTTGGCAAGTTTTTTTGCATCTCTTTTCCCTCTCCAGACTAATCTTGTTTTTTTGTGTCCTGTAAAAATTCCCCTTACATTAAACTCAGTTCTTCCGTGCCTGAAAACGTAAATTTTATACACTCTCTTCTTCATTAAAGAAAAATGCAGATTATATTTATAAATGTTCCAATATTAGTAAAAATATGTTTAAATTCTTAAAAGACAAGATTGGAAACTGGGCGAAAAAGATCTCTGAGAAAGAAGAAACAGCCGAAGCTCCTGTTAAAGAAGAGGAAGCAAAAGAAAAAAATGTAAAAAAAGAAGTTAAAGAAAAAAATCTGAAAAAAAGAGAAAAGCCAGGGAAAAAGCCTCGCCAAAAGCAAAAAGAAACTGAAAAAAAAGAAAAGGAAATCTCAGAAGCTGTTGAGGAAGTAGAGATTCCAATGAAATTTGATGCCGGGAAGCAGAAGTATGAGCCGGATTTGGAAAAACTCAAAGAAAAAGAAAAAGAATTAAGGGAATTGGAGGAAGAGGCAAAAAAAGAGCCGGGAACAAAATCATTCTTCAAAAAAATAACTTCAAAAGTTTCAAAAATAAAAATATCTGAAGATGATTTTGAGGCTTATGCACGGGATCTTGAAATGCTTCTTTTAGAGAATAATGTTGCTTTTGAAGTTGCTGAGAAAATAATTAAGGAGCTTAAAGATAGAATTGTTGGAAAAGAGCTGTTGAAAAAGGAGATTGAGGGGGAAATAAAGGATTCCTTAAAAGAGATAATTGAAGAAATTCTTATAGAGCCGTTTGACCTTGCTGAGAAAATAAGGGAAAAGGTGTCTGATTCAGAAGCAAAAAATAGGCCTTATGTCATACTATTCTGCGGGATAAACGGAACAGGAAAAACAACAACAATCGCGAAAATTGCTTACTCTCTGAAAAAGAAAGGAATTTCGTGTGTTATTGCTGCTGCTGATACATTCAGGGCAGCATCAATTGAGCAGATAAAAAAACATGGAGAAAGCCTTGGAATTAAAGTTATTTCTCATGATTACGGATCAGACCCTGCATCAGTCGGATTTGACGCCATAAAATATGCAGAAAAACACAGAATCAATTCTGTTTTAATTGATACTGCAGGAAGAATGCATACAGCAAAAAACCTCCTCAAAGAAATAGAAAAAATTTCACGCGTCTGTAAGCCAGATGCAAAGATATTTGTTGGAGAAAGCATAACAGGAAACGATGCAATAGAGCAGGTAAGGAGTTTTGATTGGGCAATTGGGATAGATGGAATAATCCTTACAAAAGCAGACATTGATGAAAAAGGGGGAACAGCCCTGTCATTAGGATATGTCACTAAAAAACCCATTCTTTATCTTGGCATTGGCCAGGAATATGATAAAATAGAGCTGTTTAACAAGAGCAGGTTTATTGAGAGGCTCGGGCTTTAATAAGAAACATTAAAAATTTAAGGGCAGAGAAGCCTTCTTGATAAAAGGAGAGATAACAATGAGGATAATTACTTCAAACCAGACTTATCCATTGATAACCTTCTTCGCTCCCGCAGTCAACGCACACCTCTATATGGTCGCGGTTGTCTGCGCTGCCTGTAGTGGTGGTGCAGGTTCTGGCAAAAGTTCCCTGTGTATAGCGCAAAAGGCCCCTATTAGATGAATTGCATGGAGCTCCTGAGTTTCCTATTCTCATCTCTCCATTAATATCCAGCTTTGTCTTAGGATCGCTGGTTCCTATCCCTATTTTTCCGTCAGGAGTTATTGTTAATTGAGCATTGTCTCTTTGATATTTCCAAAGGTCGTCTTGCCCTATTTTAAGCTTATATCCATCTGTATTATCGATTCCAAAATTCCAATTTATAATTGATGCGATTCCAAGATTCAGGTATGGATGTCCGCCATTGTTTCTTGTTCTTAAGCTTACCATTGATCCTCCGCGCCTCACATTCTGGCCGTTGACAACTTCAAAGCCCCCTGAACTGTAAGAATTGTCAATAAACATTCCAAAATTGGCCTTGTCAGAGGATTCGTCTACATGGATTTTTGCAAAGTCACTCGGAGAAGAAGTTCCAATGCCGATATTTCCGCTTTCATTCAAAATTACGTTGTTTCCTGATTTAACCCAAGAGCTGTCGCTGGTTCCTGCACTGCTCCCTCCACCAGTTCCAGCAAAATCCCCATCGTCAATTGCCTGTTGAAGTGTTTTTGCAGCCCCGCCAATACTGACTTCCAGCTCATCTGCACTGTGCCCGAAAACAGCAGGGTTGTTGTAAGCAGAATTGTAGGCATAAACTCCGATCCCGGCAACAATTATGAGCGCAGCAGCTATTAAAGTGTAAAGAGCCCTGTTTGAAAAAGATATTTTAAACTGTATTTCCCTCATTTTTTAACCAATATATAAATGGTATGGAAAAAGAAGTTTTTAAATATTATGGAGGCAGAAGAAGCTGTATAGCCTACAGACATACGCCATTTGATTCCACATCTATAATGGAAAAAATAATTTTATTAAAAAATTCTTTCTACAAAGTCAAAAGTTTATATCAATGCCATTCATTTGTAGCACATGCTTGAATGGATTAATCTATAAGAGATTTAAATTTTAGCTGGAAAAAGATTCCGTTGAACAAGCATTTTCTCAATTTTTATTTGTATATTATACTCTCTGGATCCGAGTTGGAAAAGTAAAATCTGAAAAAGAAAGTATTTTTATTTTCATTCTGCAACAGCAGATTAAACAAAATATCTTAGCTAAAGATTTAAATGGTATATATGATAAGTTTATCATATGGATAATCTGCACAGATTATTTTTCAAGGCGTTTTCAAATAAAGCAAGATGGAAGATTATTCAGGTATTGAAAAAAAAAGCCCCTGACAGTAACAGAAATATGCCTCAAAACAGGATTTGAGCAAAACAGAGTTTCTCATAACCTCGGATGCCTGGAGAACTGCTGATTTGATAAAATCACCCATCATAGAAATTTTAGAAAACGCTTGAGAGGTCCTAAAACAATTATTCCAGTTATTGACTTGTTTGAGAAGCACGTTAAAAAATACAAAAAGAGGCTTGAATGTTGCAAAATAATCAATAACAACAGAAGCAAT
>JALUUW010000031.1 GCA_027021195.1 Candidatus Pacearchaeota archaeon
AGCTTCCCTGTATTGAATTCTCTCTCCAATTCCCCTTCAGGGCCCTTGACTTTCAATACAGCCCCGGCTATTTCTGCTTCAACCTCTTCAGGTATTTCAATCTGCTGGAAGATTTCTTTTTTCATTTTTTGTTTAATAAAAATATGCGATTAAACATCCTCCTATTTTCTCTTCCTGAGCCTCTTCATGACTCAGGAGGCCTTTGTTGGTTGAGATAATAACAGTTCCAAGGTTCCTTGCAGGAAGATATCTTCTCCTGTACTTTTCAATCTGGTCCTTATTGACTGTAAATCTTGGCTTTATTGCCCTGCACTCTGTCATCTCCCCGATTGTTACTTCTACAGATTTCTCCTTAGCATTTATCTTGTACTTCTTTATTGCACCCTTCTGTTTCATTATCTTAAGGATTTCAATTAACACGTTTGAAATTCTATTTATCTTTACTGTCTCTTTTCTGGCTTTCTTTGCATTTCTTATCATGTTCAATGCATCTGCAACAATATCTTGTGACATTTTTTATTTCCTCCTATGAGTATTTTTTAAATCCTATTTCTTCTGCAATTTCCCTAAAGCAGTGCCTGCATAAATTTAGTCCGTATGATTTTATATGGGCTCCGAACCTTCCGCACCTTTCACACTTTTTTGAGGCTATCCCTGTTTTTCTTTCTTTTGGCTTGCAGTGCTTCAGGAATTTTTCCTTTATTGCCGGCTTGTTTTTCAGCTGTTTGAGAATATTTCTCCAATCACTGGCTCCCATTTTATGCAAACTCCACTTGGAAGTTGTCTTCCATAAATTTAATTATTTCTTCTTTGCTGATAATCTGTCTGCGAGGTATTTTCCCTTTTTTTATCTTCTTTAACTTTACTCTTCTGCCAGCCCTCTTAAAAACAACAGTAACATCCAGTCCGATAATTCCAATTTCTCTATTGTATTCTACGCCAGGAATTTCAATGTACTCTTCAATGCCGAATGAAAAGTTGTTCTCGCTTATCTGCTTCTTTTTTAGCCTGTTGTCTAATGCAATAAGCATTTTTTTGAGAAGCTCTTCTTTGCTTTTTCTTATTGTTACAAGAGCCCCTATTTCCAGTCCCGGCCTTACTCCAAGAGAGGGTATTCTTTTTTTTGATTTCATTTTTGCAGGTTTTCTTCCAGTAAGCATGTTCAACAGTTTTACTCCCCTTTCCAAGTCATCTCCAATTCCACCTACGCTTAAAACGATTTTCTCAATTTTTATCCTTCTCATAGGGTTTTCTTTGGAAGTATTTTTTTCCTTATCCATCTTATTCAATAACCATTAGTTGTTTAATTAAGACATTAACTTTATTTTTGTTGATAGTCAATTCCACCATTCTCCTTTTTTCATCTATTCTGTTTACCACTCCTTTTTCTCCTGCATGCTTTCCTTCAAAAATAAGGACTTTGCTCTTTTCAACTAATGGAAGGCATTTTTCTACTTTCTTGTTTTGAAGGTCAACTAATACAGAATCATTAACTTTGCATTTGATATTCGAAAGAATATTGCGCCCATCGCTCAGGTTGAGCTGCATTTTTCTTCCTTTTAGGGCCTTTTTGCCTATGATTTTTGCTGTCTTTTTTAATGACTCCTGTTTATTTATTTCTTCAACTTTGAACTTCCCTTTATCTGAAATCTCCAGCCGATAGTATTTTTTTGAAGGGACAATAGCAATTATGTCAAACAACAATGCCGCATTTCTCTCGTCTGTAACTGGCTTATTGTTCAAAAGGATATTCTTTTCATGGATTGCTTTTTTCACCTCTCTCCTATTCTGAGCAATTCCAAGAATATCCCTTAAAATAACGAGGATAGGGATTCCTTTTTCAATGTTTGATTTAGGCCTTACTACGAATGTGGTGCCTTTTCTATGTACTGGCCAGTTTTTTGGAACTTTTTGTCTTTTTAAGTGCATTTTACTTATTGATTTCTTTGTTCTTTTTATTTGTATTTGATTCTTTTTCCCCTGTTTTTTGAGATTCGCTTTCAGGTTTTTTTTCATCCGTCTTTTTCATCTTTTCTTTTCCGAAAACACCATTTCTTTTCCTGTCTTCTAAATTCAATTCTATAATCTGGAGGTTTGAAGGCTGCAATTTTACATCAACTTTTGATCCGTCCTGCTTCTTGACCTGAATCCCCTCTATCCTTACTTTTGAATTCTTTAGCTCAACAACAGTTACTTTTCCTGTTCTTCCCCTGAATTTTCCTTTCATGACTTTTACCTTATCCCCTTTTTTTACAGGAACATTTCTCTTCCCGTATTTTTTCCTTAATTCCCTTGAAAGGTTTACGCTGATAAACTTCTTTTTCAAGTGCAGAGGGGCGTTAGCTATGTATTTTCTCTGCTTTCTCGGCTGCTTGCTTGCTTTCCATGATACAGAAAAACTCCTTTTCATTTTAATATACATTTGAGGCTATTTTGGCTACAGACGGCCATCGCTCCAAAACCTCCCTTGCAATTGGTCCTTTAATTTGGGTTCCTTTTGGATTTCCTTTTTCATCCTTGAGTATTGCAACAGCATTGTCTTCAAAAGCAACCCTCTCTCCGTCAAGTCTCCTGTATGGCTTCTTCTGCCTTATTATAACTGCATCAAATACTTTTCCTTTCATGTCCGGAACTCCTTTTCTTATACTCACTTTTACCCAGTCTGCAATTTTCGCACATCCCTGTTTTCCTTTTTTTCCCTTTCCTTTTTTTACTGAAACAAGCTTTACAATTTTTGCTCCGCTGTTGTCTGATGCAATCATAATTGCTCCAAGGTTCAGCCCTGCTGTTGCTTTTGCACTTATTGCTTTCATTTTTTGTTTTTTCCTCCGTTGTCTGATTCTTTTACTTTTCCAATGACTGTGAAATGCAATATCTTGCTGAGGGGCCGGCACTCTTGAATTTTTATTAAGTCTCCAACATTAATGCTTTCTTCCATACAGGCAGGAAGTCTCGCATGGATTTTTGTTTTTTTCCTGGCATATCTTTCGTATTTTCTTACATAAACCATTCTTTCAAATTCTATAGTCACTCTCTTCGGGAATTTTCTGATGACATTTCCCTCAAAAACCCTTCCCCTTGTTTTCAGGTTTCCGTGAGTGTTGCATTTTTTATCATTGCAAACAGCTTCAGCTATATCTGATTTCTCGGATTTTTCTCCTTTTCTCTCTGCTATTTTCTTTCTTCCTTTCATTTTTTTTGTTTTTTGTGTATGTTTTTAATCAATGGATTCTTCATCAAATCCGTGTTTGACCAAGAGCTCCTTTATTTTCTTTTTATGGTCTCCTTGAAGTTCTATTGTGTTTCCTTTGTGAGTTCCACCGCATGCCAGCTCATTTTTCAGGGCCTTTGCGATTTTCTTCACATCAATTCCACTCTCGAACCCTGTAACAACAGTGACTACTTTCCCGTATCTCTTCTTTTCGGTTGTCACTTTTATTCTTTGCGAACTCTTTACGATTTGTTCACATACACAGGCTTGCTTAGGCAAGCCGCATTTTGGACATATTTCCATGTTATTTATTGATTGTGAGTATTCTTGCAATGATTTTTTTTATTTCTTTTACTTTCGAGCCCCCTGATTTAGAGATGTTTGCTTTTGAATGAATTAACTCTAATTTGAGCTCTTTTAGTCTTTTCTCCCTTTCCTCCTTGCTCATTTCCCTGATTTCCTTTGCTTTTAGTGCCATTTATTTTTTTCTCCTTGTTTTTTTAACTGGCTTTCTTTTTTCAGCATCTTTTTCCACACTATCAATATTTGTTAGATTTGATTTTAATTTGCTGATAAGAGAGTCATCAATAACAATCTTATCCTTTAATACTGCGTGCGGTGAAAGGATGCTTACTTTTACCCCTACTGTTCCGGGCTTTGTCTGTGCTATTGATTGGGCCCTGTCAACAACTTTTGCAGAGTCTCCTGTTTTTTTCAGATATCCTTGGGCAAATCTCCATGTTCTTGCTCTTGAACTCGGAAGTTTTCCGCTTAGCCTTATTTCAACACCAAGAGCCCCTGCATTAATTATGCTCTGAAGCGCCCTGTAAGCAATAACCTTAAATTTAAGGGGCCCGAACTTTTCCAGCTTTAAAGCAATATCATCAGCCATTATCTGCGCATCAAACTCTGGTTTTTTTATTTCTTCAATATTTATATGAGGGTTTTCGAGCTTGAACCTTTTTTTTAAGACCTCTGTCAGACTTCCTATTTTCTCTCCTTTCCTCCCAATTATCAATCCTGGCTTTGTCGTGGAAACAATTATCTTTTCTCCTACAGGAGTATACTCTATCTTCACCCTGCTTATTCTTCCTTTCCCAAGCGAACTCTTTATGTATTCCTTTATTGCAAATTCTTCTTTTTTGAATTTGACTACTTTTTTTTCCTCCATTATTTTTTTCTCCTTTTTGTTTTATTCAGATTTTTTTTCTCTACTGCAACTATTCTAACATGAGTCCTTTTTCTCCTTATTCTTCCAAACCTTCCAAAAGGCCTTGATGCAATGTTCGATACAGCTTCAGCAATTACAGGATCCTCAATCCCGCTGGAATGTGCATTTGCAGACAGGCTTTTTAGGAGTTTTATGAATTCTTTAGATGCCTTTTCAGGATATCTTCCAGACATAATTCTTCCTTTTCTGTGGGGTATCTCTCCTTTCATTGGAACTGCTTTTTTATGCAAGACAACTTCTTCAAGATCTCTTTGTGCGATTTCAATTTTTTTCCCCTTAATGAATCTGCAGATTGCAACAGAGTGTTTTGATGATATTGGAAGGCTTACTGCGTTTACAACAGCCTCTGTCTTTTTCGCTTTTTCTGCTGTTTTCTTTTTTTCCTCAGAAGAATCTTTCTTCTTATTTTCGTTTGAAGATGGGGCTTTTGATTCTTCCTTCTTTTCTTTTACAGCTGGCAAAGCTTTCTCTGCTTGTTTTTTAGATGATTTGCTATTAACTATTCCTTGCTTTTTTTGCTCTGCTTTTGTTGCTGGTTTTTCAGTATTAGTAGCCATTTTTATTTCTTTGATTTTGCTCTGGAACCTTTAGTTGCTCCGACTCCCGCACTTCCGTGAGATACTCTTGCTCTTGTTGGAGCAAACTCTCCAAGCTTGTGTCCGAGCATTTCTTCAATTATCTCTACAGGCACAAATTTATTTCCGTTATAAACATGAATTTTCAATCCGACCATTTCAGGAACCACGACAAGGTCTCTTTGGTGTGTTTTTATCTGCTTTTTTCTCTCTAGTTTTGTTTTCGCCCTGTTGATAAACTCTTCAATTTTTTGAAACTGCCTGAGAACAGTTCTTCTTTGTCTTGACCTTAAATACTTTGCAAATTCCCTTACATCCATTGCTTTCAGCTCTTCAAGCGTCTTCCCCTTGTATGTGAATTGTTTTTTTTGTAGCTCCATTTTTATTTTCTTTTTCCTGTTCTCTTTGGCCGAAGCAGCCCCACTTTTCTTCCAGGAGGGGCATTCCTTTTGGCAATCTTGCTTTTTGGGTTTTTTCCTCTTCCTGAGCCAAATGGATGGTCTATTGCATTCATTTTGACAGCAGAAGTCCTTGGCCACAATTTATTTTTTGATTTTTTAATATGATATTGCTTTCCTGCCTTGACAAGAGGTTTTTCAGTTCTTCCTGCTCCTGCAATAACCCCTACAATTGCCCTGCAGTTTTTGTTAAACTTTTTTTCTTTTTTTGAAGGCATTAATACAAAGACTTTATCCCCCACAACTCTGCTGACTTCTGCACGGCTTCCTGCTGTTTTAATGAAGACTCCCCCATCTCCTGGCCTTGATTCAATGCAATATATGCTTGTTTTTACTGGTGTATCTTTAAGATGCATGATATTTCCTTCTTTTATTTCTTTTCCTTCAAAGCTTATTTTTTGCCCCTCAACCATATTTTTGAAGGCAGGAATATAAAAGCTCCCTTTTTCATAACTTATTTTTGCCAGAGGAGCAGTATGGCCTGTTGAGTTAAGCAGCTTAACAACAGTTCCCTCTCCTTCCAGCTTTGGAGGATATTGGAGCTTGAACCTAAACGCTTTTCTTCTGACTCTATAAGTGTTGCTTCCCTTTCCACGCGCCTGGACAATTATTCTTTTTCCCATTTACATCATTCCTAATTTCGTAGCTAAATCAATAGCAGGAAACTCTTTTTTTAATTTAACATAAGCATATTTTTTGCCTCCTCTTATAGATGTTCTTACTTTCTCTACCTTAACTTTAAAGAGATCTTCTATCTCTTTCTTTATCTGGGTTTTTGTCATATTTTTTCCTGTTTCAAATGTTAAAACATTCTGGGTTTCTATAGACATTACTGCTTTTTCTGTTGATAAAGGCCTCAGGCTCATTCTTTTTCTCCGTTGAATTTAATTTTAAGGTCATTGACTGCTTGTTCGGTATACAGAGTAAGTCTTCCAGGGCCTCCTTTTGCTAAATCACTTACACTTAGGTTTTTTACATTAGTTATCTCAAATGCGCTTGTTTTAAGGCTCTCATTATCTCCTGCAACAAGAAGCATCCCGGCATTGCTTTTGTATTTTCTTCCTCTTGCCTTTCCTTTTCCGCTTCTGACTTTTTTCTTTTTCAGTGCCAGCTTAAATAACTGTTCTCCAAGAACCTTCTTTAAAGCTGAAATAATGTCTTTTGTTTTTAATGAGGTGATTTCTGATTCAACTATTAATGGAAACTCTCTCCCCAGCTTTTTCCCTTTAAGAGTCTCATATCTTTCTGCAATCTCTTTCTCATTTGCTGTTGCACTTATGGCAGAAATCAATGCAATCTCAAGCTCTTTCTTATTTATCTTTTTTGTATTAATCATTGAAAGTGTTTTTGGAGGATGTGCTCTCCTTCCTCCTTTTACAGAGGAGATTTCAGCAGCCTCCCAGTGAAACTGAGAACCTCTTCTTAAAAGAATTTTTCTTGGAACTCTTGATATTCCGCGACCATAACCGCTCTTCCAGACATGCCTTCTGTGTCTTATTTTCCCGCTTGCAGAATGCTGCTTTCCTGCAACAGGGGAAGGGGAATATGGCTGCTTTGTCTTTTTTGCCTCAATAACTTTTGAGATTATGTCTTCTCTGATTTGCGCAGAAAAACATTTTGGAAGCTCAATTTTTCCTTTTTCTTTTCCGTTTATATCAAGTATGTTTGCCTTTGCCATTTGTTTTACCTCAACTCAATAAACTCAAAACTTTTCTTTAATTGTTTTTTAGTTCCTCTTAACGGAGCAGTGGCTATTAACTGCCTTTTTGAAGGCCCTTGCACAGAACCTCTGACAATAATGTAGTCTGTTTTTATGTCTCCATAATTCTTTATGTTCTTTAGCTTATCATCTGATTTCCCGATGCTGATGATTTTATTATTGTAAACTACTCTTGTAAACATTCCTAATTGTCCTGCCTGCGGGGCCCTGAAAGTAACTCTTGCAGGATGCCATGGTCCGAGGCTTCCAGGCCTTCTTCTTCCTTTTTCAGACTTCGCCTGTTTTAATGTAATGCCAAATCTTTTTACAGGCCCCGACAATCCCTTCCCTTTTGTAAGTCCCCTAATATCAATAAGCTGGCCGTTTTCAAAAACATCCAAAACAGATATTTCTTTTTTCAAACTCTCCTTAATAGTATTGATTTTTTCCTCAATAGTTCCAGATAAGCCTATTTCTGCAATATCTGGTGTTTTTTTCAGGCCTGTTTTTTTTACCTGAGAATAAACAATAACTCTGACATCGTCGTACTCTTCAGCTTTTACATCTTCTATTTTTTTACTGCTCTTTTTTGGAAGTTTAATTTTCTTTTTCAGCTCTTTGTCAAGATTTTCAGCCAATACCTCTTTGGCAACTTTTCCGTTTTTATAAAATCTTGCAGACAATATTTTTAGTGGAGGGCATTCAAGGATTGTTACAGGTATTGAAATCTTTTTTCCTTTTGTCATAGAATCAGGAGTGTTGTCTTTAACATATGCAGACATCATTCCTGCTTTATAACATATAAATCCTTTAAATTTCTTTGAGCTAGAATTAATGCTGTCCCAGTTGGCTCTAGGCAGAAACTTTCTGGCCCTTTTTCTCGGCCAAAACTGCAAACTTCCTTTTCTTGGTGATTTTCTTGTAGGCATTTCTAAATATAGCGGATAGCATTTTAAATATCAACCCTGGATAAGATACTTAAAAAATTAGGGTTTTTAAAGCTTGCCATATTTTTCAGATTGCATGGCCTACAGCAATTTTTTTATATAATTGTTTTTTCTAAGAATTATGGCTCTTACAGAAGAGGAACGGGAGTACATAAAGAATCTCAACAGTGTAAACAATGGAAGTGTTTCTAGAACCTGCTCTGATTTTCAAGAAAAATACGGGTATTCAGTGTCCAGGAGCACTGTTTTAAGAATATGGAAGGAAAACGGCCTTCCTACAGAGAAGCGTGGAGGGCAGAGAAGAGGATTGAGTCAGGAAGAATTCAATAGATTATTTTTAAAACATAATGGGGATTTTGGGAAGATGGCTGAAGAATCAGGATATGCTGAAGAATCATTGAGAAGAAGATACAATAGAGTTAATCCAAACAGGCCTAAAAGATACCCTTTGAGTGACGATGAGTTTATGAAGCTGGTAGTTTATTTTAACCTGGATTTTGAGAAGATTGCAAAAGTGACTGGATTTAAGGCTAGCAGCCTGAGATCAAGATTCAGGTATGGAATTCCAAGAAGAATTAAAGGAAAATATTTGGATAATTTGGAAGGGATTAAAAAAAAACTGAATTCTTCACTGAAAGGTTCTGGCAATAATCTGGAAGAAACCCTTATGGCAATCAATCAGATAAACATTGATGAGGTGGTAAGATAATTCAATAGAAAGAGCTTTTGCTCAGGCTTCAAACTCAGACTCTTTCACTATTTCTTGGCCATCAATTTCTGCTTTCCTTATAACTTTTCCCTTTCTTTTTGCCATTTCCCTTATTTTTGAGAAATCTTTTTCTCCTTTCACAGATTCCGGGATAATAAGCCCTGTAATAATGAAGTCATGAGATATCTCTGCATTTTTAAAATCCGGCTTTTCAAAAACAAAACTCTCCCCGATTTTTTTGTCTCTTGTAACAATCCTGCAAAAATCAGGATTTGGCTTTTCATCTCCCTTTGAACTCGGCTTTGCAGATTTTGGGGCTTTTGCCTTTATTTTTAATACAGTATCATCTTTTTTAGCACTGAAACTCAATGCAAAAAATACTTTTGGAAATTTCTCAAGGAGCTCCAGGATTTCTCTTCCTGACATCTCTTTCTCAATAACATACTGCTTGACACCCATAAACTGCTTTTTGTTAATGAATTCCAGCTCATCATCAAGACTCAGGGTAGAGACTATAACCCCTTTCACAAGTGTTTTTTCATCCCCCAGCTTTATGGCGGTTTCTTTTACAAACTCTCTGGCAAATTCAGAGGTTGTGCTTATTGTGTATTTTCCTTTAGACTCTTTTGCCTTGATTATTGCCCTGTCTTTAAATTCCCCTTTCCCAAATTTCTGAAACTGCAAATGGACATCTTCATCAATATTTTTGTCAAAAATCTTTTTTATGAAATTCATATTTTGGTATTGTTAAACTCTCCTTATAAATTTTTGCAATACTCTTTTTATTTCAGATAATCTTTGCCTTATTTTTTTATGAGAATTTAATCTCTATATTTTTACAAAGCTTTATAAATTTGAGATACTTCTTCTATAGGTTTTATTAATAAAAAATGGACGGGGATTATTTCAAAAAAACTGTTGCCGCTATTGTTTTTGCAGCGCTTCTTTTGCTCTCTTTCTTTTTGCTAAGGCCTATTCTTTTGCCGATAATAACAGGAGTCATACTTGCATTTATTTTTAATCCTGTTTATAACAGAGTGCTTCGGTTTGTCCACTCAAAAAATCTCTCTGCAAGCTTAATTTGCCTTTTACTGATAGTCATAATAGTCCTGCCTCTGTGGTTTTTAACTCCTATAGTGATAAGGCAGGCTTTCCAGATATTTCAGGCTTCACAGCAGATCGACTTTGTAACTCTCTTGAAAAACATATTTCCCTCCCTTTTCGCTTCAGAGCAATTCTCAGCAGAGATAGGGTCTATTTTGTACTCTTTTGTCACCAAAGTTACCAACTCTTTTGTCAATATCCTCTCTCAGCTAATCATTAACTTTCCAACTTTGCTGCTGCAGTTCCTTGTTGCTTTTTTTACGCTATTCTTTGTTCTTAGGGACAAGGACAGTATTGTAGATTATATAAAAAGCATCTCCCCTTTTTCAAAAGATATTGAAAAGAAGCTGTTTGAATCTTCTAAAGGAATAACTTCTTCAGTTATTTACGGACAAGTTATTACAGGAATTATTCAGGGAATCATTGTTGGAATTGGTTTTTTCGTATTCAAAGTTCCAAATGCTTTGTTTTTGACGCTTATTGCTTCTTTGGCAGGGATTTTTCCAATTATTGGAACAACCATTGTATGGCTTCCGGTTTCTATTTATTTTTTTATCGTTGGGGCAACTCTTCCGGCAATCGGAGTTCTTATATTCGGGATAATCTCTTCATCAGTTGACAACATACTGAGGCCTGCATTTGTTTCATTGAAAACTGACGTGCATCCTCTCCTGATTCTTATAGGAATGGTGGGAGGGCTGTTTTTATTCGGAATTCTTGGATTTATCCTGGGTCCGTTGATACTCGCATATATACTAATAATTCTTGAGATATATCGGAATAAGAAGCCAAAATGGATTTTTGTGCATCCAGAAAAAAAATAATTCCATAAATATAAAAACTCTTTTTATTTTGAAAAATAAAATTTAAGGCGTTAAAGAGGTCTGATGAAACTGAAAATAAAGTTTTTAAAATGGTCTGCAGGGCTTCCTGTGGCAATCTTAAACAAAAAAACAGCAGAGAAAATAGGAGTCCATCCGAGAGACAGGATTTTTATAAAGCCTTTTTCAGGGAATTCAGAGAAAATATCTTCTGGAGTCGACATTGTTGAGAAGCTTGTTAGGGAAGATGAGGTTGGAGTGTCTTCTGAAATTAGAAAAAGAATGGGGCTTAAAAGAGGGCAGAAGGTGAATATTTCTCTGGCCCAGAGTCCTCGAAGTTTGGAGTTTATAAAAAAGAAGCTTAATAAAAAGAGGCTTTCTGAAAAAGAAATAGGCGAGATTATAAGAGACATTGTAAACAACTCTCTTTCGGAACCGGAAATTGCTCTTTTTGTCTCATCAGTGTACAGGCATGGAATGAGTATGAAGGAAACAGTTTACCTGACCAAGGCGATACTCAAGTCAGGGAGAATGCTTAGGCTAAATGAGAGATTGGTGGTTGACAAGCACTCAATAGGGGGAATCCCTGGAAACAGAACGACTCCTTTAGTAGTTTCTATTTGCGCTGCCGCAGGGCTTATAATTCCGAAAAACTCTTCAAGGGCAATAACAAGCGCTGCAGGAACAGCAGACGTTATAGAAACTGTGGCAAGGGTTGATTTTTCAATCGAAGAGATAAAAAAAATAATAGGGAAAACAAACGCATGCATGGTCTGGGGAGGTGCTTTGGGGATGGTTCCTGCAGATTCAAGGATAATTCAGATTGAAAAAATGCTTGGAGTTGATCCAGAGGCACAGCTTCTTGCCTCAATAATGTCGAAAAAGCTTGCTGTTGGAAGCAAGTATATTCTCATAGATATTCCTTATGGAAAAAATGCAAAAGTAACCAAGGCGAGAGCACTGAGATTAAAGAGGAAATTTGAGAAAATGGGGGATTATTTCAACAAGAAATTAAAGGTTGTTTTGACTGACGGAAGCCAGCCGATCGGGAATGGGGTGGGTCCTGCATTGGAGATGGCGGATGTTATTAATATATTAGACCCTCAGAAACAAGGGCCGAAAGACCTTGAAGAAAAATCTCTTTTTCTTGCAGGAGAGCTTTTAGAGCTTACAAAAAAAGCCAAAAAAGGCGAGGGAATTAAGATTGCAAGAGAGATACTTTATTCAGGGATGGCTTTTAAGAAATTTAAGCAGATAATTAAAGCACAGAAGGGCTCTCTTAAAAACCTGAAAAGCTTTAATCCAACAGGGTTTAAAAAAGACATATTTTCAAAAGAGTATGGTGAAGTTGAAGAGATAGATAATAAAAAAATAAATTCCTTGGCAAGAGTTGCAGGAGGGCCTGCTGATAAATATGCAGGAGTTTATCTTTATCTGCATGTCGGGGATAAAGTCAAGAGAGGCGATAAGATAGTTACTCTCTATGCTGAATCGAGGTCAAGGCTTAGGCAGGCGTTGAGATTTTATAAAGAACAAAAGCCTGTGAAGATAAAATAATCCAACATTTTTTAAAGTTTAATTTGTTCTTTGCTTTATGGAAGAGATTAGCCACAGGAGAAAGCTCATAAATTATTTTAAGAAAAATCTTTCAAAAGGATATACTTCAGAGACTCTTAAATGGGCATTAATCAGGCAGGGATACTCTCGAACAGACATTTCGCGGGCGCTTGAGCAGGCAAACAAAGAGCTTGCAGAAAAAGCACCAGTTCTTAAAGAAAAACCGGTGATAAAATGCAGGGTTATTGACGAGAATAACAATGTTCTTGATGTTAAAGTAAAAAAACCTCTCTGGAAAAGGCTGCTTGGGCTCTGATTTTGATGCATAGAAATGTTTAAAACTGCATGATTAATTCTTAATTTATAAGCCGCTGTCGCATAATGGTATTGCACCTGGCTTGAGACCAGGGCCCTTCGGGGCATCCCCGTTCGATTCGGGGCAGCGGCGTTTATTCAGCATACAGAGGGCGCAGGAGATGTGCTTTCGCGTGAGATTATGGCATGCCTTTAATTTATTCATAATATTTCTTTTCTTTCAACAAACCTAAAGAAATAGCAATAGGGGCATATATTGTTGATATTTTGTGCAGCGCATTTTCAAAAAATCCTTTTTCTCTAACTATCTTTGCAAAGTATCTTCTTTCCTGCAACCCTTTTTTTATGCTCGTGATTAATGATTTTGGATTTGAAAAGTCAATTTCTTCCATGGTGAAATTTCCATTAAATAATGAGTCAATCCTGTATGCTTCAGAGCTATAGATGCCTGGAATGTGGTTTTCTTTTGCCAGTCTCTCATTTTCAGAGAACATTCTCGGATAGCTTGAGTTAAACACTTCCAATACATCAAATCTTCCTGAATATTTTTCAAAACTCTCTTTAGAAAGGCAGAGGTTCTTTTGGCGGTGCAGGATTCTCTCTGCTATCCTGTTCATGAATTTGTTTTCTGGTCTGAGGGCAACTGTTAAGTATCCTCTCTCTTCTGATATTCTTAATACTTCTTCAAGATTTCTTGTTCCTATGTCTTCTCTGCTTCCCGCTACAAGAACTCTTGTTTTGTCAGTAGGAATCTCTTCTGTTCTTAAGAAGAAATGCCAGAACCCTTTCTCGCTTCTTGCTCCTATATAAACATCTTTATGCTCGTCATAAATTTCAATTGATTTCGGCATCTTTTCTATTGAGTGCATGATTGTTTCATACATTCCGTTTCCACTGAAATTAGTGATTCCTACGAGAGTATTCTGGTTTTGCCTGGAACATGCAATGACAAACTCCTCAAGGCTCTTTACCCTCCTGTTGCCAAGCAAATCCACCCATATCCTCTCCCAGACACCGCTTTCTTCAAGGTTGCTCACTACATGGGTGTGCAAGTCTGTTTTAACATTATGGAATTTCATCCCCTCTAAACCAGCAAATCTTTTTTTAAATTTTTTTATGTTAAAGAACAATGGCCTTAGCTTGCTTTGTGAAAAATCCAGCAAAGTTTTTAAATGCTCTCTGAAAATATTTTTCATGGAAGAAACAGAATCTCTTAAGGAATACTGTTCAAAAATAGAAACTGGCGATTATACTCTTCTTGTAGTTTCAACTGAATTTTTTGACAATTATGGGGAAAAGCAAAGAAGAGCTCTTGAAACAAGAGTTATGCTAATGGACTGCCTGAAAGCTTCTCCTTCAGCAATAGAGTCCCGCGCTGTTAAAAATAAATTATTGCTGATGAAGGAGAATCATAATTTGTACGGAAAGTCTCGAGGATATGCAAGGAAACTTCATAATGAGGCTGTAAAAAGAGTAAATTGCTTTTCTAATCCAAAAGTGTACAGGATGATTGTAAAAAAAGATAGGTGTGTGGATTATTGAGAATCTCTTTCAAAAGCTTCAATAACTCTTGTATCAGGGCTTAACAAGTAAATGTGGTCTCCTTTAAACCTCAATCCTCTGTAAATCTTCTGCAACAACTCTCTTCTTGCCTTGTCTTTATAAAAACTCCAATAATGATTTGGTTTTGTCTGTTTCAGGATTTTCCAGAAGGCATCTTTGACATTTGGATTTGGGTATTTTGTAAAAATAATGCTTTTGCACTGTTCGCCCGGAAAGTCAATGCCTCTGGCACATTTTGTTGTGAACAGAGTGTCAATCTGCCCTTTTTTGAACATATCAATTATCTTCCCGCTTTTGTCTTCTTTCTGAATCTCCTTTAGCCTCTCTCTGCTAATCAGGTTGCCGATATTATATTTGCCAAGCTCTTCTTCAGAGGGAATGTCCTGAAAAGAATTAACATGGACCAGGAGAGGCTTCTCTGCTATTCTAACGCACTCGCTCAATGCCTGCAGATACCTCTCCCTGCTGAATTTTCCGCTTGAAAAATTTTCATATCTGCAGTCAATTTCAAGACCTGTTCTCTTTACTGTAATTTGCCCTTGCTGCTGGGTTTCAGCCTCTATTATCTTAAATTCAGAGATGCCAAAAACATTCTTTAAAATCTCAGGAGAATGCAGTGTTCCCGACATCATAACAATTATTTTGTTTTTTTCAGCCATCTCCTTAAATTTTTTTGCAAGATTTGTTGTTACAAGCCCTGCAATGAGATTTTTGTCTTTTTTGAAGAATGCCACATAGGTTTCATCCAGGAAATCTTCAAACATTTTTGAGGTCTCTTCCACATCAAACAGATAGCTTTCATCATCAGCTTCCTGGAGAAATTCAGGAGAATCCGTAAAAATCCTTATCAAATCATAAACTCCTGTTTCTTTCAAAGGGATTATCTCTCCGGAGTTTATCGCATCCATAACTCTCTTGTTTCTCTTTATCTGCCCAATTATCTCGTGCATCTCCTCAATTTTTCTTTCATTTTTTTCTTCAAAAGCAACAACATGGATTAATGAATTCTGAAGCCTGTCAAGGTTTATGTTCCTCTGATTTGAAAAACTATCAAGAAACTCATCACATTCATCTATTATTTCAACTTCTGTTAAAGGCTTTCTGTTAATGGCGGATTCCAGCTTGTATTTTAATGAGTTAAAGACAATAACATCTGAATCAATAAAAGAGTTAAACTGCTCATAAAACCCGCACCCTTTTTTTCTCTGATAAAAAACAAATTTAGTGTTCTTTAGCCCGGTATAGGTCTTTTTTTCTGAATTTTCAAAAATTTTCAGCTCATATTCTTGAGGAACAACAGGGCACCAGTAAGGGCATATGCTTGCAACAGAAACTCTTTTTACATCCTTTATTGTATCAAAGTTCCTTATGTTTATTTTTTTGTTTTGTTTTAAATACTCCCTTATTTTCCTGAAATTTTTTTCTTTCAGCTCTATCTTGCAGGGTATATTTGGATTGTCTGCAGAAATATCCTCTCCTATTGCCTTATCAATTTCTTCTCTTTTTCCTTCAAAGATATCGCTAAGCTTTGCGTTTGTTTCCTTTTTTAACTTTGGGATTGCATTTTTATTATCTTCAAGAAATTTGCACTTGTGGTTGTTTCTTCCGGTTATAACACTTATCTTTAGCTTTTCTCCATTGTCTTTTAAGAGGTATTTTTCCTCTTCATAGTCTCTTTTGTACTGGCCCTGAAGATTTTTTCCTGGAACGACAATTGCTGATTTTCCGAGCTTTCTTGCTATGTTTAATGCAATTGCTGATTTTCCTGTCCCGCAAACCCCTTGAATAAAAATCACCCTGCTTCCTTTTTCAATAGCATCTAGCACCTCTTTAACAATGTCTTCCTGGGATTTCCCATTGGAAAAGACAAGTGGCTCAAGAAATTTGTCTTTTTTATATAAGCTCCACATATTTTAATAAACAAGTTTTAGATAAGAAGCTTAAAAAGAAAGGGATTATAAATATTGCGGGGTTTTTGGATTAATCAATGAATTATTTTCCTTAAAGCACTAACTATCAAAGTGATTATGGTTTGCCAGCTGTTAAAAAACTAATCATCCAAATAATGCTGACAAACCTTCTGCTGCAGCTTCTTTTTTCTCCTCTTTCGGCTTTTCCTCTTTCTTCTCTTCTTTAGGCGCTTCTCCGGCTGTAGCTGCAGGAGCTGCTGCAACTAAGCTTGCGCTCTCAAGCTCCTTATCTATGTCAACACCTTTTAAACTGGCAACAAGAGATTTGATTTTTGCCTCTGAATCAGAGTCAACCTCTGCGCCAGCAGCTGCAACAACACTTTTCAGGTTCTCTTCATTAACTTCTTTTCCAAGCTTATGCAACAAAAGTGCTGCGTATATGTATTCCATTTTATTTATTTTCCTCATCAGATTTAATTTTCTGATCCTGATGGTTTTCATTCTCTTTATTTTTTTCACTGATATCCTCTTTTTCTCCTGATTCTTTTTCATTCTCTCCTTTCACTTCATCTTGCTTTGGTCCTGCATTTTCAGTTATAACACTGATTGCCTTTCCATGCATTCCTGCTTTACTTATAAGGAATTTAATTGTATCTTTGCTGACATATCCAATTTCCACAGCAAACGGAAGCGCCCTTTCAAATGCTTTCTTAAGCTCTTCAACAGCCCCCTCTTTGTCAATTTTAATGTCCAAATACAGCTTTCCTTCCTTAGTGTCAAATGCAAGCAGAGGAATAAATCCGACTGAAAAAGGTTTTATATCCAGCTTAGACATGATGTCTGCAGCGCTCTCAGATATCTTCCCTCCTTTTTTAACAATTACTTTCGGCTCTTTAATGTGGATTTTCCCTTTTTCTATCTGGATTTGAATTCCCAAAGATCCTAATTCAGATATTGCTGGTCCTGGAACAAGGTCTGTAGGGCCTTCTGGAATTTCAATGTCTTCTGGAGCCTCCTGTCCTGCTTTTGCTTTTGCAGGGCTTTTGCTTTTGAGAAGCTCCAAAGCCAGGTCAAAACAATCCATGTTTGAAAATAGTATGGCTGAGCTGTCTTTAATATGCTCTTTAAGCTCTTTAAGCTCCTCGTTGTGAGAGTTGTCAATTGACCTGAACATGATGCTTTTTTTAGGAACTTTTATTATTGCCTTTCCTCTGAGTTTTTTCCCTATCTCCTGAAACTGTGAAGCCGGAAGATTTTTTATAGATGCAACTAAAATTGTTCTATTATTTTTTATCAAATCAGAGATTTCTTTGACTGCATTTATTTTCCTTTCAGGGATATGTTCTACTGCTTTTTTTGTCATCTTACGTTTATTTTCCGGGGTTTAGTCATTGTGAATTTTATTTCTATGTTTTTTATATTCTCTTTCTCCTTCGGCATTGCCTTTAAAATTGCATTGTAGACTGCAAGGATGTTCTCAATAATCTCTTCATCCTTCATGCTTTGCTTTCCGACGGCAAGTTTTATGCTTGCCTCTTTTACTCTTATTTTTATGCTGTTGCTTATCTTTTCTTTAATTTCATTTATCTCTTTGTCATTAGCATTAAGGACTATTCCCAGCTGTGGAGAAGGCATTTTTCCGGCAGGGCCCAAAACCTTTCCAAAAGTTGTTGCAACTTTAGGCATTAAGCTTGCCTGGGCAATGAAAAAGTCAAACTTTTTTACAATTTTTTTAAGCTCTTTTTTGTCAGAATATTTTTTGAATTCCTCTTTTGTTATTGTCTCCACGTTTTTGTTTTTTGACTCTAAAAAAGCGCATACTTTCTTGTCTTTTATCTTGTACGGGACACTTACAATTAAGTTTACAGGATTTCTTTTGGGGTCAAACTTCTGAAGATTTACAATTAAGTCAACGCTTTGGTCAAATTTTCTTTCTTTTTCTTTTCTTAACTCAGATAATGCTTTTTGAAGGTCTTTTTTAAGGTCCATCTTAGTATTTTGATAAATCCCAACTCCCTTTGCCGATTATTTTTGCCTCCCATCTCATGCGCCGCAGGCATAGAACGTATCCTGCAACGATATGGTTCAAACGGCAATATTCTGTGATGAAGAGAGTTTATAAGCTTTGCTGTCCAAAAAAGAATATGATTAGAAGAAATTAAACACTCTTTCTCCTTTTTTTCAGGACAAGGAAATAATCTCTGTCTTTGTCAGATGCATTAATACATTCTGCCTCTGCACTCAGGAAATATAGCCCTCTCTTCACCTTTCCAAGAGGCATTATTATTTTTTTCTCAGTATAATCAGTGACTGTTATTTCTTTTTTAATTACTTTTATCGTTCTTCTTGGGAATTTTGTTATTTTGTATGTCATATTGCAGGTTACTGGAAAGTTATCTCCTTTTTTTGTTAAGGACAGTTTGGAGAGAAGAGGATTCTTTGAGAAGATTATCTTGGAAATAACTTTAATCTTAACATCAATTGTAAAGTCTCTTTCTTTAGGGAATATGTTAACTTTTGCAGGAACAGCGTATTCAATTGCATTAATGAACAAAAGAGCAGCAATAACAGATATAGCTAAAAAGACAGGGATCATTGGCTTCTTCTTTGCCAGCAGCTTCATTTTTTATTTAGTTTTATTTTAACCAAAAATATCAGCAGAATGAGAAGAAGAATACTCGTTGATATTAAAAGCCCTGCGGCAGGAGAGATTGTCTCTTCTGCTCCGGCAACACCTCCGGTTATTCTTGCAGGAATTCTCTTTACATCTCTCTTGTTTTCTTTTTCATATTTCTCTTTGCCTTCTAAATTATCTTTGACAGGCTTCTCATAAAATTCAGCTGTTGTCTTTACATTAAGGCTGAGTTGAATCGCCATTCCAGGAATTACTGCTCCTGGCTCTGAGACGCAGCTTCCTTTTGCCTCAAACACAAAATCATACTCTTCCCAGAGGTCTGCATCATCAGGGATTGACAAGTATATTTTTAATGGCCTTACAGGGATATACCCTTCTTCGTTGGGGTGTTTCACATAGTCAATTCCTTCAGGAGGGCTCTCTGGAATCTCTAACACTATCGGGCTTTTTTCCACTGCAATATTCTCTCTTATTTTTTCTATAACTCCAGAGACTTCATAATTCTGTTCACGCAGTTCAGGATCATATCTTATTTTCCAGTCAGGGCCTTTAATCTTGTTAACAACAACATGGGTTAGTCTGTCTCCGTAAAGATTATAGAAGTTCCATGTTACTTCAATTTCGTCTCCTGGCCTTGCGCTTGCCTCCATGCTTAGCGGGTTTGCCCCAAGAGAGCATGCAGCATTGACTATTGGAGAATAAAAAAATAAAAATACAAAAAGAATTATGAATTTTCTGCCCATTCTCTGAACCAATAAATGCTGTTTAAATACTTTTCCATCAGGCTGCTGAGATGGTTATTCCGACACTATAGCTTCCTGCTGCCTGTCCCGGCGGGATGCTTATTCTATGGTAGATGTTGCAGCTTCCTCCAGGGCTTACTGGCGCGCACACTGTAGCATCAGATGTTGAATAGGCTGTCCAAGAGCCTGCTCCAGTGCTGCTCCACTCCATTCTGCTTACCGGAAAAGTGTCGGATCCTGATGCGAATACAGGGTTGTTTGCCCTTGCAGAAATGCTTGCATCAATATTTGACTCGTTTCCAACAGTTACAATCAATGGATATCCTTGGTTTGTATTTGCATTTATGGGACCTTCTCCAGGATTCATGCTTCCAAAATCAACAGGGGTGTTGCTCAAGGTTATTGAGAGAAACTGGCTGACTGATACGCTTGCTGTTGTTGATTGGCTTGCCGCCATGACAACTCCGGCAATGCTAAGAGCTAATCCTAAAGTCAAGACTCCTGATAAAAATAGAGTTGCTTTTTTCATATTATTACCTCCTTTCATCTTGTTATTTGCTTTGTTTGCAATAATTTACTTATTTATTATGGGATTTAATTATATAAGCATATTGGTTCTTTATTTTATAGTTCTTTATGCATGCTTTTTTGCTGTTATTATGATATCTGCAATGTAATTTCCTGGCTTTTGGGAATAAGGGATTGTTAATTGATGATAGATTGTGAAATTTCCAGAAGATTTGTTTGAGTAGATTAGTGTTTCATTTACTTCATAAGATGTCCATGGAAGAGTTCCATTAACACTCCATCTTAAGTTGCTCACATTAAAACTCTCTCCAGAACAGGCTCCTCCAATGCACTCAAATGCACTTGAGTTTGACTTAGATGTCAGGTCAAAATTAATGTTCGAATTTACACTTGCTATTAATGGATTGTTTAGTGCATTCTGAATGCTTCCAGGGTTCATGTTTCCAAAATCAACAGGGATGTTGCTTAAGGTTATTTCAATAAATTCTGGAACTTGCAGGGGCTGAGCTACAGCATTAATAGCAGCAGAGGCATTTATCCTTGGGAAACTTAGGCCAGTCACGCTGTCATAAATGCTGACTCCGGTATTTTTCATTGCATCTCTTATGCTTGCGGGGGACAGGGTGCGGTTTGCCTGAAGCATTAAAAGGACAAGCCCTGAAACATGGGGAGCAGCCATTGATGTTCCTTTAAGGGTGCTGAAGCCTCCTCCGGGAACTGTTGAAGTTATTAGCGCTCCTGGAGCCAGAAGGTCCAGTATTCCATGCCTGTTTGTAAAGCAAGTTATTTTGTCAGCAAAAGTAATTGAATCAGTGCAGGCTGCTCCAGAAGAAACTCCTACATTTTTATCATAAACAGCTCCTACAGATACAGCTCCAGAAACGCATGCAGGATAAGATATTCCGTCTGTATACCCGTCATTTCCAGAAGCAACTGAAACAAATATCCCTTTGTTAAATGCGTTATTGATTGCCTTTCCCGCCAGCAGAGGATCGCATTCAGTGCCAGGATTGCTGTAGCTCCCACCATCCCCTAAACTCATGCTTATTACTGAGATATTGTATTTGTCTTTGTTCACTGTGCACCAATCAACTCCTGCTGCGACGTCTCCAAAATAGCCCTTTCCACTGGAATCAAGCACTTTGGCAATAACAATGTTCGCATCAGGAGCGACTCCTTTATAAACAGGATTTTTAGACGCAACTATTCCTGCTACATGGGTTCCATGGCCGTTGTCATCCATTGGATCGTTATCTTTATTGACGAAATCATACCCTCCAAGAACCTTTCCGCAGTTAGACCATTTTGATGCTGTCCCATTAAGAACTTTGTCTATTTTAAATCCCCAGCAATTGTACTGGGAATCAGCCACTAATCTTATTTTTATCGTATCTCCTGGAACAGAAGCACTCCATAATCCATAAATGTCCTCGCAAAAATTTGATGAATTCCACTTCTTGTTGCTGAAAATTTCCTGGACTACTGTGTCATTTGAGTCAAGTATCTGAATATAGTCCCAGTAGTCTTTTTCAATCCCTATTCTTTCAAAATGAACTGCTATTTCTGTAAATCCCGGATAAGTTATTGTCCAGGTGTTGTTATAGTCGTTTGGATAGTTATGAGATGATTCAATCGGAGTTCCCAATGCGACTTCATTTCCTGAAATGTTTATTCCGCATGCAGGATTTCCGATGTCCGGATGAGTGTAGTCAACACCAGTGTCAACAATGCAGGCAGTTTCCCCTTTTCCAGTATATTTTTTGTCCCAAATTTTGTTTCCCTCAATAAGGGCAACGCTTTCGTTCAGCAGGGCATATGCCCTTTTGTCAAGATAGATTTTCTCAATATTGGGGTTGTTTTTTAATTCCTCTATTCCTCTTGAAGAGACAGCGCCTGAAAGCGCATTAATAGAGGAGTATCTTTGTTTAAGCCTGAAGTTTTTTTTAGAAACTCTGCTGAGCACCCTGTTTTGAATCTCTCTGATTTTTTCCCTTTTAAGATTAATCTTTTTTGCATCTAAGCTTCCTTCTTTTATCCTGTTTAGCTCACTATCTTCTTTTAAGAGGATAACAACTCTCACCATTTCCTCAGTATTTAGCTTTTCAAGCACTTTGCTGTCAATTTTTGCTTTTTCACGTTCTGTTGCATTGTATGAGTGGGCAGTTCCAGAGAGAAGAATTGCAATAATAATCAAAATAAATAATCTTTTTTCCATCATGATTCAATGTTATAGACAATATATTTAAAATTAGTTATTTGGAAGAAGATATTATTTTACTATCCAAATGCTTATAAACAAATCCTTTGTTTCATGAATATGGCTCAAAAGCATTTGCATTTAAGTAAGTGTGGAATGTTAATTAAAAAAAGAGGTTACTTGGCATGGAGCTTGTAGCACTTCTTTCATCAGGGAAAGGGACCTGGGCGCAAGTAGCCGGACTGATAAAGCATGGAGAGTGGGAGAAAATTATTCTTCTTGGAGATGATTTTGCAAAACAGTTTAAGCCTGAAAAAGAGTTTGAGTTTATTAAAGTCGACTTGGCAAAAAAACTAAAAGAGCTCAGGGACGAGATTTCAAAAAAGCTTAAGGGAAA
This sequence comes from Candidatus Pacearchaeota archaeon, assembly GCA_027021195.1. Taxonomy (GTDB): domain Archaea; phylum Nanobdellota; class Nanobdellia; order Pacearchaeales; family GW2011-AR1; genus JALUUW01. The sequence goes on from JALUUW010000031.1 coordinate 22,601, forward strand.
GATTAGCGGAACTGAAGTAGCCCTGAGCATTGCTTCTGGAGACGGAAAAGAGCATATGGCTTTAATATCTGCATTAATCAATCTTCCTGTTGGAATAAGGTTTGCAGCCCTGACAAGAGAAGGCGTTATTGACTTGTAAAATGGCCAAGGTTAATTGGGAATTTGATTATGAATATTACGGGAAAGACCCAATTAAAGACTGGCTTCCTGTAATAAGAAAGTATGAGCTTCAAGGATTTGAGTACATTCCATATGATGCAGTGTTGTATGCTTCAGCGAGAGTGAAAACCCCTTCAGGGAGGATTTTAACTCCAGAAAGAATAGAAATGTCTTTGGAAAATCTTGAATTTGGAAACAAAGAGCAGATAGAGTCATTAAAAGCAGCAGAATATTTTAAGCTTGTAACAGCTTACAACTCTTCATCTAAAAGAATTTAGAATATGGGTGCTTTAATTTGCAGTTATGAATAACGATGAAGTAGAAGGCGGATTTAAGAAAATAGAGGATGCTGCTGCAGTAATTCTTAAGGAAAAACTGCAAGAGATTGTGCAGGTTATTAGGATGGTTTGATAGTCCCTATTTTTTTCTATTTCTCTTTTATCTTAAGATCTTTTTTATTTTTTCCCAGAACAAAAACTCTGGATTGCAGATGGCTTCCTAAAATTTTGAGCCCTATCTCAGCAGACAGTTTTTTTGAAAATCTTTCTATTTCCTCATAAGTAGGCATTTTTTCATAACCCATTCTCTGCCTTGCAAATCCGACAGACATATATCCCTTGATTTCCACGAATAAAGGATCTGCTTTTCTAATCAGTTCAGCATATTCCTTAATATTGGAGTCGCTCATATTTAAGTCCCTGACAAGATTCATTCTAAACACAGTTCGTGTTTTTCTCCTGAGCCCTGAGAATATTTCAAGTGTTTCATTGAGTTTTTTCCACGCCTCTTTGTCAGAGCTTCTGTGAAACTTTTTGTAAATTTTCTCATTCGGAGAATTAACAGAAACATAAATCTGGGTTGGCAGCTGTTTTTTTCTCACTAATTCTTTTAACTTTTCAGGGTAAAGGCCATTCGTAACAAGAAAACTCGTTTTTCCTCTTTTCTTTAATTCAGAAATTAAATCCCCTATTTTGTCATATGCAGTAGGCTCTCCTGACAAAGAAATTGCAAACTGCATCGGCTCTTGAGCCTCATTGTATTTTTTCATATCTGCCTTGCTCAATTGTTTTTTTCTGCTTTTAGGGTCAACTTTAAAGCCTTGAAGCAGTTTTCTTTGAGCTTTAATGCAGCCATCAATAACCTCTTTAGCTGAATCAGTTTTTCCACTTGGCTTGTTTCCTAACGTAAGTTCAACAGCTCGCCAGCAATGCAAACAGCGGTTTGGACACCACACTACAGATGGAGTCATCTGGCAGCATAAATGGCTTTTAATTCCGTAGAATTTTTCCTTGTAACAAACACCTTCATTTCTAAGTGATTTTTTTGTCCATCTGCAAACCTGCACAGCAGAATGCCCGCAATCTCCGACAATTTCATAATGCTGTTTTTTCAAAACTTTTTTTATCCTCAAAGGAATCATGGAGCCTCTTTTCCTAAAGGATTTTTCGCCCAGGAAACTCTTTGGGTTTTTTAAAGCCATAAAAATAATGGTTTGAAATAGCTTTTAAGCTTTTCCAGGTAACCTATGTCGGAAGGCTTTATGTCTCTTGGAAGATTTGTTCATGAATCACCTTTTTCCATCATCCTATAAAAAACTAATAGCCCAGAAAACCATTAGAAGCAAGACTAAGAATAGCAAGAAGTATGTTGATATTGTAAATGCTTTTTTTGCCTTTTTTTCGCTTTTTGTCAGGGCCCAAACAGTAAGGTAGAAAAACCTTCCACCATCAAAAATTCCAACAGGGAGCATATTCACCATTGCAACGCTCAGGCTTATAAGAACAAGCCACCACAGCAGATTGTAAATATATTGGCTTATTCCGTCAAATTTTGGCTCATAATACACATAAGGTTTTTTAAAAGAGCTTAATGCTCTGTAAAATTTCCCGATTACCCCTGATTTTGTCCTGTCAATAAACCCTATTCCTATCCATGGAGAGCCTTTTTTGCCGGGTTTTTCTTTAAGGGCAATCTCATACTCTTTAACACCCCCTTCTTTTGTTTTAGTTTTTATATTAATGACTTCTCCTGGAGAATATTTGCTAACTTCTTCCCTGAAATCTTCAAGGCTTTTGACTTTAATGCCATTGATTTCAATTATGGCCCCTTCAAGACCGACATTTATTGCAGGCGCATCATCATATAGGACAATTTTGCCTCTGTTGTTTTTTTGCCGGCCTAAAAAACTCTTTTCTGCCACGTATTTGTTGTTGTTTGCTTCAATTTTGTTAAAGCCTGTTTCATTCGCTAAACTCATAATTTCATTGTAAGACGGATTATCCAATGGAATCCCATTGATCATTGTTATATTTGCGACTCCTACAAGAGAGTATTGGTAAGTGTCAAACACAACCCCTGAATTGGTAAATGCGAGTGAAAAGAAAATCCACATTACTGCAAAAAAGAACATTCCTGTCAAGACATTGGCAAAAGTTCCTGCTGAAAGAATTGCCATCTGCGGAAATTTCGGTTTCTTGGCCATTTTTTTCTCATCCAGCTCAACAAATGCTGCCAGAAACACTGGAAGAAAAAATGGAAAAAATCCGAATCCTGTTGATTTTATTTTTATTTTGTTGTATGCTGCAAAAATTCCGTGCGCAAATTCATGGGTTATCGCAATTACTGCAAGAATAATTATCCAGTATGTAAAATAAAAGTCCGGAAGGAAGTCAAGTTTGAATATTTGCGGCAGATAAGGTATCAATGGCATTATCGGGGGGACTTTTATTGTCTTCACAACTGACGGAAACAACAAGTAAAGGTAAACAATTTTTCCAAGAAGATAGATCATTGCTGCCATAAGAAGATATCCTATGAATATAGAGATGTAGCTTAGAATATTGAGTGTTCTTTTGTACTTATTCCCAACATGGTTTATCAGCTTTATCCCCCAGCTCGTTTTGTAAAGAAACAGAAGCCCCTCTTTTTTCAGATTTTGTCTTCTTGTATATAAAAAGAAAAATGCCGTCACAACAAACAAAATTAGCAGGAATATGTCATAAACAATAAATTTCATTTTCTCTTTTTTGTGTTAGGGCTATTTTTTCTTCAAAGGCCTGAATGCTTTTTTTCCGCATTTTCTGCATTTGACCTTTCCTTCAAGAACACTCAGGGGCTTTGCTCTTATTTTGCTTTGGCATTTTTTGCATACGAAGACGTTCTTAAAGAGCCTGTTTACAGCTTCTGGAATTTTTACAGCCATTTTACGATGAATATTTGTTTAATAATTAATTGTAAGAAAGAGTGTTTTTAAAGGTTTTTAATTATCTTTTTAATTTCCCGCTCATATGGCTCGGCTTATTGGAAGAGCATCTTTCAGTTTTCCTACATCTTTCATAATTCTGTCTAAACTTCCTGGAGAAGTCCTATTGGCTTTTTCCATATATTCTTTAGAAGTGCTATAATTTCCTCTTGATTATTTTTTCTCCTTCAATATCCCAGTATTCTACATTGGAGTTTTCCTCTAATTGCGATTTTATGTCTGCAGGGCAAGCAATCTCAATAGTTTCAAAGCTTTCCAAATCCATTACGCTTACGCTTTCATCTCCTATGGACAGCACCTGCGCCTTTCTCTTATCAACCATTGGAACTTCAAATCTTTCATGGCCTGGGACAGCTATTATCTTTTTTTGTCCAGTAATCAGCCCAACCGCCTCTATTCTGCATTTTGAGGCACCGTGCTTCCCGGTTTTGCTCACGTCTATTTTTTTAACAGTGCAAGGCATTCCATCAAGAATGATGTTTGTTCCGACCTTTGCCTCTGTTGCACTTATTATCTTTAAAACCATGCATTAAGGAAAAAAAATACATTTATAAACGTTTTTACTAAAGGAATTATGTTGAAATGGAGCTGCAGAAAAAAGACTTTGTTGAAATTGAATTTACCGGAAGAATTAAAGAAGGAGATATCTTTGACTCAAATGTTAAAGAGGATTTAGTGAAGCTGCATTCTCCAGATTCTCCTTATGTTAAGAATGCAAAGCCTTTTATTTTCTGCCTTGGTGAAGGAATGTTCTTAAAAGGAATTGATGATTTTCTTATAGGGAAGCCTTCTCCTGCAAAGCCGGTTAGTTATGAAATTGAGCTTCCTCCTGAAAAAGCATTTGGGATTCGTGACCAGAGGCTTATCCAGAAAATTCCGATTAAAGTCTTTATTCAGCAAAAAGTAAATCCTGTTCCTGGAGCAATGTTCAATCTTGACGGGCGTATTGCAAAGATACTCTCTGTCTCTGGAGGGAGGGTTATTGCTGACTTCAACAACCCTCTTGCGGGAAAAACAGTTGTTTACAATCTTAGAGTTCTTAGAAAGGTCGAGGGAATTTGGGAAAAGGCAAAGGCATTTATTGAATTCCTGTTCAGAAGAGATCTTGATTTTGAGGTAAATGAGAGCGAGGGAAAGATCTCCCTTAAAATAGAAAAGCCAATGATTCAGTTTGCTGAGATGTTCAAAGAAAAGTTCAAAGAGGTTCTCGGAATGGAATTAGTAGTGGAAGAGGATGAGAATACTCATAAAGATGGGAAAACAGGCTCTCAGCTATCACAATAATCCTTATAAATAATTGTTATTTATCTTTTAAAATGGAAGAAGTATATGATCAGAAAGGGATTGCGCACTCCACAAATCTTTCTCCAGAGGTTATGGAGATTGACAGAGAGCTTGAAGAGCTTTTAAAGAAACAATCTGCAAAAATCAAGGTAATTGGCATTGGAGGCGGAGGAGGAAATTCCTTAAGCAGAATGAGGGAGATAGGCATTAAAGGAGGCGAGCTTATTGCAATTAATACTGATGCTCAGGACCTCTTATATGCAAATGCTGACCAGAAAATCCTTATTGGAAAGGAACTGACTCAGGGATTGGGGGCTGGAAGCAATCCGAAAATAGGAAGAGAGGCTGCAAAGGAATCTGAATCTGAGATAAAAAAGAAAATAGCCGGAAGCGATATGATTTTTATTACATGTGGTTTAGGAGGGGGAACAGGAACAGGAGCAGCCCCAGTAGTTGCATCTTTGGCAAAAAAGCAAGGCTCTTTGACAATAGGGATTGTAACTCTTCCGTTTACAATAGAGGGGAGAAAAAGAATAGAAAATGCAATGGATGGGCTTGAAAGAATGGAGGCTGTTGTAGATACTTTGATTGTAATACCAAACGACAAGCTTCTTGAACTCGCTCCGGATCTTCCCCTGCATACTGCATTCAAGATAGCTGATGAAATTTTAACAAATTCTGTTAAAGGGGTTACAGAGCTTGTGACAACATCAGGTCTTGTAAATCTGGACTTTGCAGACATACGGGCAGTGATGGTTGATGGAGGAGTGTCGCTGATTGGAATGGGAGAGTCAGATGTTGAAAACAGGGCAATTGATGCAGTTGAAAAAGCCTTGCAGAATCCTCTTCTGGATGCAGATATCTCAGGCTCAACAGGTGCTTTAGTCAACATTATTGGGGGCCCTGACATGAGTCTTGACGAGTGCAAGTCAGTCATTGAAGTAATTGGCAGCAAACTAAGCCCTGATGCAAAGATGATATGGGGGGCTCAGATATCCCCTGACATGGAAAAATCCATAAGGGTTTTGCTTATAGTTACAGGGGTAAAAAGCTCCCAGATTTTGGGGCATGGAGACACTATTGAGAATATAAAACACAAGGAAATTGAGGAAGAATTGGGAATTGAATTTTTTGAGTAAATAAAATGGCCTCTTTTGGACAGATTGATTTTGAGGATTTGAGATTTTTACTTGAAGTTAAAAAAAAGGGTTATGAGAATCAATCTGAATCTTTTAGTTTTGAGGATATTGAAGATTTCTATAGGCCAGGATTCCTGACTCTTGAAGAGATATATGGGATTTTGTATGCTAAAAAAAGAAGAGATTTCTTGTTTTTGAATCATGGAAGCCTTTCAGAATGCATTGTCTGCATTGAATTAGAGCACATCTTAAATGGAAAATCAAATATCTCCTTTGAAGATCTTAAATATCATGACAGGCTTTTTTTAATAACTTAAAGCTTAAAAACCCTCTCTGCCTGATAAGAGCATGGTGAAAGAAATGTTAATTTCGGCAAAATCGTTTTTATTCAAGTGCAAGAGAGTTTGGCTGTCTCTCAGAAAGCCTTCCAGAAAAGAGTTCGAAACCGTAACAAAAGTCTCTGCAATAGGAATTGCAATCTTGGGAGTTCTTGGGTTTTTAATATCTTTGATTATGGAAAGCCTTTTCTGAATTATTCGGAAAGCTTTATAAATGCTACTTTTTAATTAATATTGCTGCTTCTTAAAAAATTAAGGAGTAGGCGGAGCTGGAATAATCTGGTAAAATGATATTTATAATAAAAGTTACGACGAATAAAGAAGAAAAAGCAGTTGAGATGATTGCTGAAAGGGCAAAGAGAAAGAATCTTAATGCCTTTTCAGTTTCAAGGCCTCATGGACTGAGAGGATACATTCTTTTAGAGGCAGAAGACAGGGAATCTGCTGAAGAGTCAGTATTCAATCTTCCTTATGTAAAGGGAATTATAGGGAAAACAATCACTTATGACGAGATAAAGAATATGATTGAGCCGTCTGTTTCTGCAGTTTCTATAAAAGAAGGAGATATTGTTGAAATTATCTCAGAGCCGTTTAAAAAAGAAAAAGCAAAAGTTTTAAGAATAGACAAGCAGAAAGAAGAGGTTGTAGTAAGCCTGCTCGGCGCAGTTGTTCCCCTGCCTGTTACAATTAAACTTGACAATGTAAAGGTGATAAGGCGTGAAGAAGAGGAGGAAGAGAAATAAAATGCAGATTAAGCTATTAGTTGAAGGAGGAAGCATGAAGCCAGGTCCTGCACTAAGCCAGAAGCTCGGGCCTGCAGGGATTAATATGAACCAGGTCATCCAGAAAGTAAATGATGCTACAAAAAATTTCAAGGGCCTCAAAGTCCCTGTTGAGCTTGATGTTGATGCTTCAACAAAAGAATTTGATGTAAAAGTGTTTTCTCCGCCTGTATCAGAGCTGCTGAAAAGAGAGCTCGGAATTGAGAAAGGGTCTGGAACCCAAAAAAAGATGCAGGTAGCAAATGCTTCTATAGAGCAGGTTATTTCTGTAGCAAAAACCAAACTTCCAAACATGCTCTGTAAGGACTTGAAGTCTGCTGTCAAGACAGTTGCAGGAACATGCGTGAGTCTTGGAATACTCATTGAGAGCAAGCCTGCTTCTGAAGTTGAAAAAGAGATAGATGAAGGCAAGTACGATAAAGAGATTTCAGAAGAAAGAACAGAGACACCTGAAGATAAAAAGGCTGAATTGGACAAGTATTTTGCAGAAATACGGGGAAAGCAAGAGCAGATAATCAAGCAGGAAACTGCTGCAAAAGAAGCTGAAGCTGAGAAGAAGGAAGAGGCTGCAAAATCAAAAGGAGAAAAGAAGGCTAAGAAATAATAAGAGAAAAAAGCAATCATAACCTTGCTTCTTACAGCTTAAAGATTTAAATTTCAGAAGACACTGAATGTTAAACACTTTAAATAATGGCTTAGCAAGATTTATTAAGGATTCAAATCCTTTAGAATTTTGTATAAGGGGCTGTGGGGTAGCCTGGTAGCCTTTCAGGTTTGGGACCTGACGACCCCGGTTCAAATCCGGGCAGCCCCATTGAACAGAATAATTTAAAAACCATGCCTTTAATTTAATGATACAGAATGGCAACGAAAACAAAGAAATCGAAGTCTGCAGGGAGGTTTAAGTCAAGATACGGAAAACGGGTTAGAGCAGGGGTTGTTGCAGTTGAAACAAAGCAGAGAGCAAGGCAAAAATGCCCTTTTTGCGAGAAGCTTGGAGTAAAGAGGCTCTCAAAAGGAATATGGCACTGCAGTAAATGCAGCAAAAAATTCGCATCAGGTACTTACTATCTGGATAAATAAATTGAATAAAAATCAAATGGCGACCTATAAATGTTTTAAGTGCGAAAAGAAGATTAGCCCTGCAAGCCTCGAAAAGAGGTTTGTCTGCCCGAACTGCGGAACTAAAATCTTTTACAAGCCAAGAACAAAGATTAAGAAGCTGAAGGCAGAATAGTTTTTATTGAGCTTTGATAAGATGGGAGATGAAGATAGAAAGATTCAGGAAATGCAGCTTTTAGAGAGAAATCTTCAGAACCTTCTTCTTCAGAAACAGGCTTTTCAGGCAGAGCTGTCTGAGACTCAGGCAGCGCTAAAAGAGCTGGAATCCGCCGGAGATGATGTGTTCAAGATTGTAGGGCAGTTAATGATAAAAACAGAGAAATCTAAAACAAAAGACGAGCTTTCAAACAGGGAAAAGCTCCTTAACTTAAGGATAAATTCCATTGAGAAGCAGGAAGACTCTCTTGCAAAGAAGCTTAATGAATTGAGGGAAGATGTTATGGGTTCATCCGCAAAATAGCCCTTTTTATCTTTTTTTGTTAGCAAAATGCCTTATTGTCTTGGATATTACCACTCTATTTAGCACATAAATAGCAATTGCAAATAGTACTGCGAGCCCAATTGTCTTTCGGAAATCTCTCAAAACATCAAATGATACAAATACGCTTTTCCCAATTACCCAGATTAGCGGAGCTATAATCAGAATCCATACGATTATTGCAAGAGTGTTGTACAAGATCAGTTTCTTAAGGCTTTTCTCTTTTTTTGAAATATAAAAGATTGTAATGAGTCTCGAGCCATAAATAAACTTTGACGCCAGAAGTATCAGGAACATTTTTTTCCTGCTTATGCTGTTGATTATTGGTTCCATGCTCTCCTGGCTTTCCTTTGATATCCCCCTGAGAGATGTTTTGTTTTTCTGCCTAAATCCCCTAACTGAAGGGTTTCAGCAAACCCCTCAATTTTGTCAAGAATTTCTTTTCTTTTCAGATTATACATCTTTCCAAAGAAATACAAATTATCATAAATTGTTAATTCCTCGTAAAGAGATATCTTTTGCGGGACTATGGCAACCTTGCTTTTTAGGGATTTTGAGAAGTTTATTGTATCCTCTCCAAGAATGCGTATCTCTCCTTTAGAAGGGGTTAGCAAGTTTGTCAGCATGTGCATCATAGTTGTTTTTCCAGCACCATTGCTTCCAAGCAGCCCAAAAATAGTATTCCTTTCAATTTCAAAGGAAACATCATCAACTGCCAATAATTTCCCGAATCTTTTAGAAACTCCAGAAACACTCACAACAACCTCTTTTTCCATAAAAAATATAGATTAGAGATATTTATAAACCTGTCTTAATGATTTTTAAAACAGAAAAATCCAAGGAAAAAGAAGGCATTTCAGCAAGAAAGAAGATGTTGCAAATAATGCTGATAAAATATTCTAAGCATCCTCCTCCACCAGATTCAATTTTAACATGAGCATTACAGGAGGATTCTCTCTGAATATGACTCTTGCTTATTTTGAGATGCATCTCTCGCCCTTCTCAAATACCTGTATAAAGTATTGCTTCTAAGATTCTTTTTATTACTCGCAAAATTGCAATTATAATAATTGGCAGGTTGAAGGGTATTTAATGCTTTTATGCTCGGCTGCTATAGAAAGCCAGAAAATCTTAGCGAATTGTCGATTGGGATTGTATGCAAAAAACTTACGAAATATTTATAAATCAGTCATATGTAATTTTACTATGGTTTTGGATAAGATAAAAAGAGTGTTTTCAGACTCAATAAGCGATTCTGATTTGGATAATGAATATCTTGAGATTGATTTAGAGCAGGAAAAAAAAGACAAGAAAGTATTTGTAAAGCTTTTTGTTCTGAAGCAGTATGAAGATGTTAATGATATTCTTAATTCTTTAAGAGAGGGATATACTATAGCAATTATTGATATAAAGCTATTAAGGCAAAAAGATTCAATAGAGCTGAAAAGAGCAATATCAAAAATCAAAAAGACAACAGATGCTCTTGAAGGAAGTATCGCAGGGTTTGGCGAGAATATAGTTATTGTAACTCCTTCTTTTGCAAAAATCCATAAGGAAGCTGAAAAAGCGAAACAGGAAAAAAGAAGCAGGTTTGACTGACTATTTTTGCTTTTCCAAAAAATTTATAATTTCTCAATCATCATTCGTATGATGAAAACAGTGTTTATTCCGGCAAAAATAAAGTCTTCAATAGGCAAATCAGGCATTCTCAATATTTCAAAAAAACTCCCGAAGAGCATAGCTATTGCTTATTCTATTCAATACAAAGATGCTGCTTTTGAGATAAAAAAGGCCCTTTCCAAGAATCACCAAATAACTTCTTGCATCCAGGTGCTTGGCTGCAGCAGGCCAAAATTCAGGAAAGATACTGAAGCAATTCTTCTCATAACTGACGGCAAATTTCACGGAGTTTCGCTCGCTTATGAGGCAAAGCTTCCTGTCTTTATTTTGAACAGCCAAACATTTAAGATGATACCAAAAAAAGAAGCTGAAGCTCTTGAAAAAAGGAAAAAATCAGCTTACTTGAAGTTTCTTAATGCAGAGAATGTGGGAATTCTTGTTTCAACAAAGCCGGGACAGCAGAACCTATTGAAGGCTTTTGAGCTTAAAAGGAAATTAAGCAGAAAAAAAACATATATCTTCCTTGGGGATAATATAGATTCAATGGAGTTTGAGAATTTCATGATAGATTCGTGGGTAAATACTGCCTGCCCGAGACTGGACATGAGCAGCGGATTGATGATTAATATGAATGATATCCCTCTGCGTTAAATTTTTGCCACACCAAAGACTGTCTTCAAGGCTACAATTATTGTTGCTGGAACAAACAGCGCCAGAAGTGCAGCAAATACTGAAGATACAAGGTCTCCGATGCCTATTCCTATTAAAGACCCTGTGACACTTTCCATTCCAAATTTACTCACTATGACTAAAATGGCTCCTGCAAGCAGGAATGTCTGGGAATCTTTTCCAGAAACATTAATAGAAAATCCAACAACAAGCCCGAGAATAACTAAAATAGCGTAAATTTGCGGGCTGTATTTAGTTAATGCAGGAATAGGAAGAAGTATTGTAAAAACCCCTATTATAATTGCGATAATAACTCCTATTAAAAACGCCCATGCACCCCAAGAGTTCTCAGCTGATTTTATCGTCATTTTATGCAGGAATTATTATATCTTTAAGATTTGAGAGATATATAAATTTTTTGCTCTCGAGGCAGCAGTTCTTGACACCTGTTTTTTAAAATTGGCATTTAATATATATTCCTGAATATAGAAATGTTTATAAACTGAAGTAACTCCCGAATGATTACAAAATGAAAACAAAAACTTTGAGCCTATTCGCTGCAGGAATTTTTTTGATGATAATTCTTGGAGGAGTCGCCAGTGCTGCAGTGTTTGAAATGAATAAGGTTTCTGAGCCAAGCAGTGTCGCTCATGATGCAGGATCTTTTGATGTTTTATTTAATATAACTTACACAGGGTCCAGCTCTTCAGGCATAACTGTCGGCTTTGGAAATTCCAGCATAACAAGCGGAAGCGCTTCAATAACCAACCTTTATGACACTCCTCTAAACCAAAATGAAACAAAAACATTGACTGCCACAGTCGTTTTTGACCCATATCAATCTGGAATTATTTCAGGAGTAATTTACGCATCTCCTTCATTGGGGTCAGACGCAAACTTTACTTTCGCAGTTCCAATAACTCCTTCATCCTCTCTATCAGTATCAGATTCTTCAGTTCCTTCAGGAGAAAACTCAACAATAGTCAGCATTAAGAATACCGGAAATGTCAATTTGAATAACATTCAGTTGTCAGCATCAGGAGATTTCGATGTCTCCATAAATCCTGCAACTATTGCTTCTCTGGCAGCAGGAGAGTCTGAGAATGTTACTGTGTCAGTTATTACTGATATGGATGATTTGAAAATCGGCTCAAATTCAGTTACATTGACTGCTGCTTCAGGAAATGCCAGTGATTCAGGAACCCTTTCAGTATACAGGTCTTACTGCGAGTATGATGATCTTGGGAATCTAAACATCAAGATTGAAGACTTCACAAACAACGGAATTTCTGGAACTGTTTTTGGAGAGGATAAAGACTGGTTCCCTCTTGATGAAATTGAAGTTGAAATTGAAGTCGAGAATGACGGAAATGATGATATTGACGATATTGTTGTTGAATGGGGGCTTTACAATGAGAAAACAGGAGAGTGGATTATTGATGACGAGGAAAAGGATTTCAATCTTAAAGACGGAGACAGAGAAACTCTAAGAATAACTTTTAATTTAGACAAGAATGTGGATGAGTTAAATGACAATGGCTTTGTGTTTTATGCCAAAGCAACAGGAGAGGATGATGAGTTTGGAGGGAATGAGACTTGCATGAGTGATTCAGAAGATATTGAGGTAGTGGTTGAAAGCGATTTTGTTGTCTTGAATGACCTTAAGGTTCCTGAAACAGTGCAGTGCGGAGGAGAGCTTCAGCTTACTGCAGAAGTCTGGAATATTGGGGATGATGATCAGGAAGACGTTTATGTCTCTGTGTACAACAGAGAGCTTGGAATTGATGAGAAAGTAATTATAGGGGATATTGATGCTTTTGAAGATGAAAAGCTTGACACTCTTCTCAAAATACCTGAAGACGCAGAAGAAAAAGACTACACTTTAAGGCTGTGGGTTTATGATGAGGACAATGAGGTTTACAGAACTGATTATGACGATGATGATTCGGAATTTACCATTCCTGTAAGAGTGGAAGGGAGTTGCATAGATGAGAGAGATGGAGAAGAGGCTGTGCCTGATGCCGCAGTTTCTGCAAGCCTTGAATCCGGAGGAGTGCCTGGAGAGGAGATGATAATAAGGGCAACTATCACCAATACAGGAGATGAATCTTCAACTTACAGGATAAATGCTGCAGGATATGCAGAATGGGCATCTTCAGCTGAAGTGGCTCCAAATGCCCTTATCCTGGGATCAGGAGACTCTGGAGAAGTATTGTTCACTTTTGATGTTATTGAAGATGTGGAAGAAGGAGAGAAGTCCTTTGATATAGAAGTTGTTTCAGATGGTGAGATGGTTATAAAACAGCCTGTTTCAGTAGTGATTGAAGGGAAACAGGGATTGGGGATTCCTGGAGGAATTACTGGGAGAATAATTTCCGGAGAAAACTGGTACCTTTGGGGGGTTGGCCTGCTGAATATAATACTTGTGATAATAATCATAGCTATTGCTGTCAGAATTGCCAGAAAGTCATAAGATTCACATGATATGGAGGGCACAATGAAACCCTTGCTTTAATATGCCTAATATGCTTGTTTAAATACTCCTTCATAGATTTTTTCAAAGATTTTTTTTCTTTCTTCTATTTTTATGACAAGTATTCCAAGGAGATATCCTATTGCGCTTCCTGCAATGACATCGCTCATGAAATGCAGCCCAAAATAAACTCTTGAAAATGCAACAAGCACTGCAAATCCTGCCCATACATACTTTAATTTCGGGAATTCTTTTGAGAGAATTGGGACTGCGCAAAAAGCGAGCATTGCCTGGAATGACGGGAAAGAGAAATTCCACACAAAATGGCTTCCCTTTTCCAGGATAGGCAGAACAGGAACTATGTCTTGCTGGAATGGCCTCTGCCTTTTGATTGAGAATTTAAGTATGAAGCTTACAACTGCCGACAGTCCGAGAGTAGCCCATAATGGAAGAATCCATTTCTTTTTGCTCTTGCCTCCCTGAAGCAAAAACAATGACGTAAGGAAGAAGAAAACAATTATCTCAGAGCTAACAAATGTTATTCCAAGAAAGAAATCATCAAGAAGGCTGTTTCTTGCAAGAGAAATTCCTCTTACAATTGCAGAGTCAAAATAAAAGCCGGCGAGAATTGCAGACAAAACTATCAGCCAGATAATCAACTCTTTTTTTTTCATTTGAGGTTTTGCAGCTTTATTGCTTTTTCCCTTTGCTTAAGGAATATGAAACTATTTAAATACCTTTCCGCATTAAGGTACATGAGAAACGCGGAAAAAAAATTATCCGGTGCAAAAAGGCCTTTTATAAGCATCTCAATGAGATACCTTATTCTTGCTGCAGTGGCCTTTCCCAACCTCTATATTTTCTATCTGATATTCACTCCTCTTACTGCCTATCCATCTTATTTTGCTCTTAAATTGTTTTTTGACGCCTCTCTGGTTAATGGAACTATTATTAAAATAGGCTCTTCAGTCATTGAGCTTATAGAGGCATGCATCGCGGGCTCTGCCTATTATCTTTTGCTTATACTCAACCTTTCAACTCCTGGAATAAGGCCTCTGAAAAGGACAGTGATGATTCTTCTGTCATTTGCCTTTTTTTTGCTGATAAATCTTTCCAGAATAATTTTCTTGAGTTTTCTTTTTATTTTTGATTCTGCATGGTTTGACATCTCTCATAAAGTGTTTTGGTATTTCGGAAGCAGCATTTTTGTCATTATTATCTGGTTTGCGAATGTGAAGATATTCGCAATTAAGGATATCCCTGTCTATTCAGACATAAAATTTCTTTGGAAAGAGGCTATGAAAAGAAATTAATGGCTCCGAGAGTTCCAAGAAGTATGAGTGTTCCGGCAATTACCACTCCAATAGAGATTGCTGTGATGCTTTTTTTCCTGTCAAGATTAAGCAGCCATGAAACAAGGCATCCTGTCCATGCTCCTGTTCCTGGAAGAGGCACTGCAACAAACAGAACAAGGGCAATAAACCCAAGATTATTGTATTTTGCCTCAAATTTTCCTGCTTTTTTTTGAAACCTATTTAGATATGCCTCAAAAGCTCTCCTATAATATCTGAAGTTCATGAAGATTCCATGCAGGTTGTCTAAAAAATAAAATACAAAGAATATTAGAAGGATGTTTAAGAGTATGATTAATGGAAAGATGAATGGTATTGGGATGTTGTGCTTTATGGAGTAGATTATTGCTACAGGAAGGCCAGCCCTTAGCTCAGTTACAGGCATTACAGTGAGAATAAGCGCATAGAGAAGTTTTAAATCCATTTTGTTTAAGAGGGCTTTGCGGCATTAAGCCTTTCATTGACTTTGACAAAAGTCTCCATCATGAACCTTTCTGTAGCCATTAGAATCTCGCAGTTGTTGACATTAATATTGTAGCATGAAGGGCCGAACTGCTCAACTCCTGTCCTGTTTCCTTCCTGTATTCTTAAAAACATATATCTTCCCTGGCTGTCGCATCCGGCACTGTCGTCTTTCATAACATTCGCCCGAAGCATTTCAAACGGCTTTATCATGTTTGCAACAGCAATAACCCCGTCTCCGTTGCAATTAAAATCTTCAGTCATGTTGATTACCACGTTCTTCATTAAAGCCAGCTCTCCGTCAAAAGGAATGTCTTTTAGCTTTCTCGGGTCAGTTCTTATGTAAAAATTATAGTCTGCAATGTGCTGTCCTGTAACGCTTGAGTAAATCGGGAAGAATGTTCTGTATACAGTAAGGCACGGCTTTGCATCGCAATATCTTTCAGTATTAAACTTCACTCCGTTATACTCAAAGCTCTTTACAAAATAAGAAATCAAAAACAACGAAATAACAAAAACAATAATCACTCCGCACGCAATCAGGATATTTCTCAATATTCTATTCTCTTGAATTATCTGCTTTTTTGATGCAGGAGCTTTCTCAATTTCTCCGCAGGCTTTGATAATTTTTTCTTTTCCCCCTTTTTCAAGCTCAAAAATCTCGCAAACCTCTTCTTTTTCATTCCTCTTTGACTTTGCAGGCTTTTTCAATCCTTTTTTCTTTTTTGCTTTTTCCTTCTTTTTTGCCATACTCTTATCTCTTCTGAGCATTTATAAGATTTATCATTCTATTCCCAACACTTTAAACAGAAACTTGTCTGTTAATCTGGTCAGGTTCCCGTAACCTCCCCTGATAAAGACACAGCTGTCCTGCTGGATTATTTCAGTGTAGTTGCTTTCCTGTATTATTATGAAGTTGTCTCTGCAGGTTTTGATTGGAAGGCTTTCATCGCACTTTTTATCGTCGGCATCAAAGCATGCCCTCTGCATTCTCTGAACAACCTGCCCCAGATTGGAGTAGATTTCTGACTCTGCCATTCGGCTGTCTGAGGAAACATACAGGGGCTTTCCATAGTAATTATTCAGGTATTTGATTTCTGAATTTACGCTAATGTCTTTAGACTGGGATGGATTATTCCTGAAAACAAAATCAAAGTCCCCAATTCTTGTAAACCAGAACTCTCCCTGCTTTGCAAACTCAAAGCCATTGTAGCTGGTTTTTTGCGCGCTGCTTCCGGCATCCCTTCCCTGGAAAGAATATCCCAAGACACTGAAGAACATTACAATTATGAGAATCCCTCCAAGAATAATCTGGTTTTTTGTTTTTTTTCTGCGTTCGTCTTTTTTTGAGGTTATTTTTCTCATATAAGAGTTATTCTTTTGCCTCTATTTAAATTTTATTGGTGGATTTTAAGAGACTATCGTCATGCAAATGAAAAATAAAAAAGAAGAAAAATTAAAAAATAAAAAAACGGTTTATGCAGTTTCTGTTGTAACCAGCTCGGCGCTTGTTGAAGTTGTTCCGATATATTTCTTACCAGAACTTGTGTCAACAGTCTGCGTTGTCAGATACTTTGCAGCATTTACAGTGTCTGCAGCTTCGTAACCAGCAACAACCAATGCAATCTTTCCAGTAGTGTAAACATCTGCTACACTTTCAATCAGGAATTGTCCTGATCCAACATTAGTTTTTTCTGTAAAGCTTGCACCGCATGCCGGACCTGAGAAGCCCAACACTTTAGCAGCAACAGAGTTGATACAACTTCCACCTACAACAATCAGGTTCTTTGAGCTTACTGAAGCAACTTCAGAGTCCTTTACAAGAACCTCTCCAAGCTGAGCTGCTGTTCCTGTTGTAGCAGCCGCGCCTGCAGTGATTGAAGCAGCTTCCTCAGCCAAGTATATCTGAGCGTATAACTGCTCATCAGGATAGCTGATTGTAGCACTCTTCTGGTCTGAATCACTGCTGTCAGTTGTTATAATAGTACCCCAGAGATCAGCTTCTTTCTGTATTTTGCTGTCTCCTGGCATTGTGTGCTCCCATGAAGAGCTGTCAGAGCCCCAGGTTCTTTCAACATCGTCAACACCAATTCCATCGTCTGATGTTGCACCTGCTTCAAGCTTAACAATAAGTGCCTGATACTCATTGTTGTCATCTTTTTCTTCAAAGATGATTAAAGCAGGGTCTTCGATGTTAGAGCCTCCGACATCCTGAAGATATACTTTTGACTGGTTTTTCGTACCTGTAGATGTAATGTTGTAAGTCAGCTGGCCAACTGTTACTGTGAAGGAACTAGTAGATACATTTGTCTGTACTTGCGAAACACTTCCTCCAGCAGTAAAGTTCCATACTGATGTTCCTGC
Organism: Candidatus Pacearchaeota archaeon; assembly: GCA_027021195.1. Lineage (GTDB taxonomy): Archaea > Nanobdellota > Nanobdellia > Pacearchaeales > GW2011-AR1 > JALUUW01. The sequence continues at coordinate 40,105 of JALUUW010000031.1, forward strand.
AAAAGTTATAGATGTCACGTCAGTGTACCCGTCACCATCAGGGAATCTTAGTCCAGCTAAATCACTGCCGCTTCCGTCCCAGTCAGCCAAGTTGATTGTCTGCGGCTGGTAGAAAGCAAGCTTTGCTCCCTTGCTGGTCTGTATTGTCGGATAGATGACTGCGTTGTTTCCGCTACTGTCCGGATAATTAAGCCTTACAACATAATCTTCAGAAGCGTTGTTTGAGTCTCCTGTCATTGTTACATCATAAGACTTTCCGCCAACTGACAAAGTACCAACACCGTCAGAAGTCCATGTTGTTTCAAGGACATCTCCGGAAAATACATCTGTAAATTTGGCTCTGTCATTGGTTGTTCCAGTAGTAGCGTTATTCACTGAAGTCAGCTTCAGCAAATAGCCTTCATCTTCATTTCCAACAACAACATACTCGTTGTATCTGACAGGCTGCTTTTCAAAGACAGTGATGTTCCTGTTGTCATCATCCTTTACAAGCTTCATTCCAGTGGAAAGGTTCTTTGCAAACAGGATTGTTTTTTCTGTTCCCCTGTGGTCAGCAAAAGTAACCTCCATTTTATCATCACCGGAATTTCCAACAGTTATTGTTTCTCTTGCTGCTGAATCGCTTCCAATGTTCAATCCTGCAAAATCAAGCTTGAAGGTCTTGAATACAGGATCAGTGAAAGACTCTCCAACTTTTATAGCATCCTTGTCTGATTCCGGAGCAACAACACTTACAACTAATTTAGTCATAGCATCAGTTCCTCCAGTGAAGTATGCATAGGCACCGTCAATAACAGTGTCATCTTCACCCATTGTTATCTCCTGGCCGTTTGACATAGTTATCTTTTCAGCGCCTGCTACAATTGATGCAGACAATTTAATGTTTGTCTCATCTGCATTTGTTACAGCAATGGTTATTCCATTAACTTTCTTGGACTGAGCTTCATTGATTTCTTTGCTTTCGCTCGTTCCAGCGCTGTTTGTAACTCTTATTGTAGCAGCAGTGTCTGAAGCTGATACAAGCTCAATAGTGTAAGTCTCTCCAGCAATAGTTACGTCTGCTGTAGGGTTGTCGCTGTCAAGGCTTAGCTTTTCAGCGCTCTGCAGCAACACAAGATTTGTTGTGTCTGTTGCTGAGCCTACAGTAAACTTCTGTCCGAACAAGGTTATTGTTTCACCCTCTGAATCAGCGTGAGTGAAGTTCACAGCCTTGCTGAAAGTTGCTGTTGCATTGTATATGTAATTAGCACTGCTTGTACTAAGCTTCAATCCGAAATCAGGGTCATCAGAGCTTGTAGGCTGCTTTTCAAAAGTAACTCTTGGGTTGCTTCCAATGTCTATAGTTTGAGTTATTGAAGCATCAACATTCCCAGAGAAACTTTGGTCTGCAAGAACTGTCGGAAGGTCTGATTTTGTCAGTACTGTTTTAACAGTATTTAAATTGTCATTGATGTACAGCTTTGTACCCCCAGTGAACAGTCCAACAGCCTCACCTGTAATAGCAGCGCTTGTTCCAGTAACACTTGCACCCATTTTAGACTGCAGGTTAGTCTGAATGTTTCCTGCCTGAATTATGTCTAAAGTGGATACTCCTGCCCCTGTACCATAAACAACTGCTACATCTGCTGTGTTTCCAACAACAAAAGGAGCTGGATAGTTTGCAGCAGCAGCAACACCAACTGACATCCCTGTCAATAAAGCACTAGTTGCAATCGCCGAGATTTTTCTAAAATTAAATCTCATCTTTTTAAACCTCCTTTCACCTGTATTGAAATTAATGTCGCCTATGGCAACTTTTTCTCAACAAACCAATCATAGGGAAAACTGTTTTGTTGAGAGTGTTTATTTCTTATTCCCTATAGAACACCCAACGGTGTAAAATTCTAAATTAGGTTTCCTTTAAAAAGCTTGCTGTGCTCTTTTGGATTTTTATACGTAAATGCGCTATTTTTGAGGTTTTATTTATAAGTATTGCGGTACTACTTGTTCATTAAAACATATATTGGATTTTCTAAAAACAAAACATTTATTAACATATGGTAAATAAATATATCATATATGAAATTTCAATATATATGCATATAATATATGTTGCAATTATCTAATTAAAAATAACATATATCACTTTCCGACGAGATGGCAAGAACAAAAGTAAGAGAAATAACAATAACTGAATCTAAAGGAACATTCTCAATTTTCAGAAAACCAGGAATATCAAAAAAAGACTATGATTTTGAGGGAATTTCTGCCTTAAGGAGCCTTTTAAGCAACGAGAAAGCAAGGATATTAAATGTAATTAAAACAGAAAAACCGCGCTCAATTTATGAGCTCGCAAAAAAACTTGACAGGGGCTTTAAGTCTGTAAGTGATGATATCAAGCTTCTTGAGAGATTTGGCTTTGTTGAGCTGATTGAAGAGAGAACCAAAAAAAGAATACGGCACAGGCCCGAAGTAACTGTGGATACTATAACAATCCACCTTAATGTTTAATAATATGCTTTGAAGGTTATCTCCACAGAATTTCCGGCCTTAAAAAAATCCTGCGAGGAGCCTCTTGAATTTTTAGTGATATTCCCCTCTTTTATAGAAATTATTGTCTTCTTTTCAGAAATAATTTCCAAGTCAAATCCTTTTAGAGGCCTTCCTTCTTCAATCTTCCAGCTTTCTTTTCCAATTTCTGTTAATGTTGAGTTTAAGACATCGCAGGCATCTCTTCCATCAGCGCATTCTTCATTGTCTATGCATCTAAACACCAGCTTTTGTATTGGAAGATATTCAATATTGTCTTTGCAGTCTGAAGTATACTGGAGAAATGCCTGAATAAAGCTGTCAACTTCATAGCTCTCAACAGTTTCTTTTTGCGGCTGCCTGAGCGAAATCCCAAGGAATACAAGCAGTATAACTGCAACTATAATTATTATGAGTGCAAACCCTATCATCTCCTCCTGCGAACGCTTAGAGGAAACAAATTTATCCTTTTTTTTCATTTTCCATTATAACTGACCATAAGCCTGGCCATCTCACATTTATCATAGACCTCTCCCTCAAAAGAGCCTTTCCGGCATAATGAGACAAAATTTGAGTATTCTGATGCAATCTCTCTGGGAAAAATCCTTATAAAATTGCAGTTTGGGTAATTTGCGATAGTGCATTCAGTATTTTTTGATGTTTTTGGATAGATTTTTCTTATTTCTATGTTTTGGACATCCCAGAATCCAGAATATCTTTCTATATTCTCCTTCAGCATCATAACTTTGTCTGCGTCAATGCAGTTTAGCTTGGTATTGCCAAAAGCCTTTCCGCATGAAAATTCAGGAGAGTTTGCCAGTTTTGTAACAAGAAGAAGAGCGTTTTTTTCTTCAAGAGCTGATGCTGAATCTTTTAATTCAGAAAATTTAAAGACCAATACAAACATTCCTGCAAGTGCAAAAAAAAGAGTAATTGCAAGAAGCATAAACACCATTTGCTGTATTTTTAATTGCGCTCTTTTAAGGGATTTTTTGTTTCTCATTTTACCATAATTTGCAGTCTGCAAGGCTATTTTTTTCTTTTATTGTTTCTGCAATATTTTTTATTGATACGAGCTGTGCAGAGCCTGTCAGGCTGTTTGCCATATTTCCAAGAATCAACAAGTCTGATTTCAGGTTTGAATTGCATCCGGTTCTTGAAACAAATTCGGCCTTGTCTTTGTAAATCAATGCCAGATTTCCAGCCCTTTTCATAAGCCTTTTCAGCTGGCATTCGTAAATAAGAGGATCTGCAAAAATAGCGGCATACATTAAAGAGTCTTCTTCAAAATACATTTTTTTCTTCCCCTTTTCAACATATTTTGAGTTGTAATTGACATTAACATCGCATTTTTTCTTGTTTGCAAACCCAAAACAGACCATGGCAGCTTCTTCTGAGCCTGAGCAGTTTTCCAGAATAAGGTTTTTCTGCCCAAGCGCTGAAATTTCATCTTTGATTTTTTCAGGGGCATTGAAGAAGCAGTACTTTTCTTCAGAGGAAGTAAGATAAATTAAGTCAGCCACCTTAAAGGGAAATTTAAAAGGCTTTGAAAATAAGTGGAATTTCCTGCCTTCAGCATATTCACCTGAAAAAATATATTTGTTTGAAAATCCGACATTTACGTCAGTGTCAGTCCACTCATTGAAGCTTTTTTGCGATACTTTTATTATCTGCCTCCCAAAAGCCCCGCTGCTGCTGCATTTGTTGTAGATTCTTGTTTCTGCCGGAAGGCTTAAAGAATTGCTTTTTCCTGTCTCAAACCCTGTCTCAAGAGGATTCAGCAGAACTCCGATTTCTTTTGCAGTTTTGGCATCAATAGCTGTGCGCTCTGTCTTTACAATTTTTGTTGTTGCAAAAACAGCAAGAAATAATATAACAGCCCCTACAATGATGGCAAAAAGCCATGCAAATGATATCTGCAAGTAGGCCTCTTTTTTCATTTAATTTTCTCTTATTTAGTTATTGTAACCAAAGCCTCTCCATACTCTTTCTTTAGTGTAAGCTTCAGCTTCCCCTTAATGCTCTTCAAACAGAATGGATTTTCGTCTTCAGTTATTTTTTTGATGTCAATGTGCCTCACTTCTTTTGAGTCAAGCCCTTCTGCAGACCCGACAGGCAGGAAAAACATGTTTTCTTTTTCATAATATATCTGGTTTAGCCCCGCATAAAATTTTTTATTTATTCCTCTTGCACTCTCTGAGAGGTCTGCAAAACACACATACTTTATCTTTCCAGGAAGAATGTATTCTTTTTCCTGTTCTCCCTGAAAGCC
>JALUUW010000032.1 GCA_027021195.1 Candidatus Pacearchaeota archaeon
AACACACTCTATTCTATCACCAAAATATTTAAATAATTGCAGAAAAGAAAATTAGCATGACAGACAAGCCGGTTGTTTTGATGCCAGAAGACATACAGAGAATTATGGGAAAGGATGCGCAAAGAAACAATATTATGGCTGCAAAAATGGTTGCAGAGATTGTAAAAACAACCTTAGGCCCTAAAGGAATGGATAAAATGCTCGTTTCTCCAACAAATGACATTATTGTTACTAATGACGGGGTTACAATTCTTGAAGAAATGCAGATTGAGCATCCTGCTGCAAAGATGATGGTTGAAATTGCAAAAACACAGGAAAGCGAAGTTGGAGACGGAACAACAACTGCAGTCATGCTTGCAGGAAAGCTTTTAGAGAATGCTGAAAAGCTTCTTGACAAGAAAATTCATCCAACTGTCATTACAAAAGGCTACAGGATTGCTGCAGAGAGATCTCAGAGAATACTGAAAGAGATTGCCCTTAAGATAACCCCTGAAGATGAAGACATTTTAAGGCAGATAGCAATGACAGCAATGACTGGCAAAGGGGCAGAGGCATCCAAAGAGAAATTTGCAGATATTCTTGTTAAGGCTGTAAAACAGGTTCAGAATAACGGGAAGATTGACCTCAGTGATATAAAAATAGAAAAATGCAAGGGAGAGGGGATAGAGGATACAGAGCTGATTTCTGGAATTGTCCTTGACAAGGAGAGAGTTTCTTATGATATGCCAGAATCTGTAGATAATGCAAGGATTGCTCTGATTGATTTTCCTCTGGAATTGAAAAATCCTGAAATAGACACAAAAATTTCAATATCAACTCCTGAACAGCTTCAGAGCTTTCTGACTCAGGAAGAGAGGGTAATAAAGGATATGGTTGAGAGAGTTAAGGCTTCTGGAGCAAATGTTGTTTTTTGCCAAAAAGGGATTGATGATTTTGCACAGTATCTGCTTTCTAAAGAGAAAATTTATGCATGCAGAAGGGTTTCAAAAAGCGATATGGAGATGATAGCAAAAGCAACTGGAGCAAAGATTGTCAGCAATTTGAGCGAGCTTACAGAAAGGGAGCTTGGGAATGCTCTTACTGTGGAAGAGGTCAAGCACGGAGAAGATACTTTAACATATATTAAAGGATGCAAAAATCCAAAAGCGCTTACAATACTCATTCATGGGGGTGCAGAACATGTTATTGATGAGATTGAGAGAGCTTTGAAAGACGGGCTTGGAGACCTTGTCTGTTCTTTGAAATCAGGACTGGTGGTTCCAGGAGGAGGTGCAATTGAGATTGAGGTTGCAAGGAGGCTCAGGGAGTTTGGACAGTCTCTGCCAGGAAGAGAGCAGCTTGCAGTTGAAGAATTTGCGTCTGCTTTGGAGTTTGTTCCTGTAACTCTTGCAGAAAATGCAGGAATAGATCCTATTGACACTCTTACAGAACTAAAATCAAGGCATGATGCAGGAGAAAAAAATGCCGGCCTGAACTTGTTTGAAAATACTGTGGGGAATGTTTTGGATGCAAAGATTATAGAGCCTTTAAAAATAAAAAGCCAGGCAATTAATTCTGCAAGCGAAGTTGCAATAATGATTCTTAGAATAGATGATGTTATTGCATCCTCTGGAGATAAGAAAGGAGGAGGAATGCAGGGGATGGGGGGAATGCCTCCTGGAGCAGGCTTTTAGGTTTTTTATGGCAATAAAAAATAACTGTCGCAAGGAAGATATTGAGAGGATTGTAAGTAAAGCATTCAGCTCTCTTCCAATACCTCTTGCAGAGGCCTGCATATCAAAAGGATATTTTGTGACACTGCTTGAAGATATGGATTGCGGTGGAAGCTATATTCTCATAGATACGACAAGAAAAATGACTTTCAATGTGGATGATTTCATAAACTCTATGGAAGGGGCATTTGATAGTTTGTTAAGTGTTGAAAGATGGTATGATTGTTAAGATGGGAAAACATAGTAGCAAATTAGAAAACAGTGTTGAGGGGATGGAAGAAGAAGGCAGGATGATTTATAATTCCTTTCAAAGTATTAAAAATATGCCTCCGACTCCTGAGAGAGAAAAGAAACTCGATGAAATAAGGGATAGAGTGAGGGATTTTATGAAAAAGTATGATTTAGAGAGCTTCAATATAGAGGACTACAAGCCTTTTAAGAGGCAAAAAGAATATTAATGATCAAGAAGTGTTTTAAAAAATCCTATATGCGCGGACCGGGATTCGAACCCGGGCCACCTCGTTGGCAACGAGATATTCTGCCACTAAACTATCCACGCATTTATTTATCGCAAGAAATTCTTCTTTAAAAAATTATCCAAATAATCTTATGTAATTTTCCTCTATACTTCTTTCAGCCTCTTTCATGGAAAGGCTTTTGATTTCAGCTATTTTCTTATACGCTTCAATAATGTTTGAAGGCTCGTTGTTTCTTTTTTTATCAGGATGCAGGAAAGGAGAATCTGTTTCACAGAATAACTGCTCAATTGGAGCAATTTTCACAATGTTTTGAAAGTGTTCAGAATATTTGACAATGCATGGAATGCTTAAAAACCATTTATTTTTTATTATTCTTTTGACCAGCTCTTTGTTTCCAGAGAAGCAGTGCATTATAACTTTTTTACAATTGTGCCTTTCCAACAGCTTTACAGTTTCCTCTTCTGCTTTTCTTGAATGGACTATTAATGGCTTGTTTAGTTCTTTTGCAAGCCTGATAAATTTTTCAAAAATCTCTTTCTGCTTACCAAGGAGTTTAATATGATGCAAATCCATGCCCACTTCCCCTATTGCTTTTACTTTTTCCCTGTTCTTTTTTATGAAATCTATTTCAGAGCCAATCTCTGATTCACTAAGCTTTAATCCGTCTGCAGGATATATTCCAAGAGCTGCTTTGACTTCCTTAAAATTTTCAGAAAGCTCAAGAGTTTTTTTGTTTGATTTTATATCTACTCCGCAATTAAGCACTATTCCAACATTGTTCTTTTTTGCGTTGTCAATTATTTTTTTAATATCCTTACACATATCCAAATGAGAGTGTATATCAATAAGCATTCTGTTAGCAGGAAAAATAAGTATTTAAGCTTAAAGAACAGGAATGGTCCCGGTAGGAATCGAACCTACGATCTACTCGGTGTAAACGAGTCGTCATAACCACTAGACCACGGGACCTTTTCTGGATTTTAAAGAAGATTGCTGCTTTTAAGTTTTTGGTTTTCATAAGTTATACTGGAATTCTATTAAAATCTCAAAAGATGCATATTTCCCTTTAAGAGGATTCTTAAATAACTCAGTTATCTTTTTCTTAGAGATTTGTCTGGATAGATAATAATTAAACAGTTTCTTTCCAAGGTAATACCCTTGATGGTGTATGAAATCATTAATATCTTCGATTCCTTCTTCATTTAACTTCCCCATTATTTTAATAAGGCTTTTTTCTGGCTTCTCTGGAAGAAAATTTTGAATACAATGATAAGGATAGTTGTTTCTTTGCGGATAAATTAATTTTGATGAAAAGTACCCAAGCATTTCAAATAATATTGAAGTGCATATCCTGTCAGCACCTTTTCTCTTGAAAGGAGGAGCAGTTTTTGAATTTACAAAATGGAGATAATGCCCTGCCTCTTCTGAAATATGGATTATATTATCTTCTCCAATAAATATTATCTGTTGTGATGGAAGATATGAGCTCCCGCCTGCCTGAGCTTCTTCAAAATCTCCCCTGTATTTCTCGGGCAGATAAGTATCTTCAAATTTCAGCTTTCTTCCAACCCAGCAGACTTCAGGATAATAGGGGACCTCTAAATTCATCTCTTCTGCTATCTCATCAATTGTCTCATAAACAAGCGCCTCAATCTTCTCCTGCCTCTTAGTCCACCTCATTTTATTTAGAATTAATAATTCCTTATAAGATTTTGTCTGATACAGAATAATGCTTCATCAGTAACATTTATAAGCCTCTTCATTGTTTTTCCAGTATGAATCCTTCCAGCAAGAGTCAAGATATACCTGAGATGAATCTTGAAAGAAAGTATTCTGATAGGAAGCCGGTTATTCCAGAGAGCTCTGAAACAGTGAAAAAAGATATGGAGAAAAAAAAGAAGGAAATAGAAAAGCTTAAGAGCTTTATTGTCAAAAAATATCCATTTACTCAGGCAATAGGGATTCTGCCCCCGCAGTCAATTAAGATTTTTATTGATGAAGAAGAGGTTCCAAAAGAGACTGAGAAGCATATTCATCTTTATGTGATTGTTCCTGAAGAAAAGCTTAAAGAGATTCCAAAAATAAAGCAGGAAATAATCAAGCAGATAGATTCTTTAAAGCAAAAAGTGTGGGTTCAGGTCAGGACTCCTGTTGATATATGGGAAATTTGCCTTGACAGCAAATTTGAGCTTACTCAGGCAATAGCAATGTCTTTCCCGCTTTATGACAAGGGAATTTTAGGGGCATTGAGGGTTGCTGAAATCCATAAGTCTCTTGTCCTGCAGAAATTTGAAAGATATGTTGTCAGTTATGTTATCGGTGGAAGCCTTGTCAGGGGAGAGGCAGTCAAGACAAGTGATGTTGATGTGTTTGTGATTATTAATGATACTGACGTAAAGAGGATGCCGAGGCTTGAGCTGAAAGAAAGGTTAAGGAGCATAATTTACCAGTATGTTGCAGAAGCCTCTGCCCTTGCAGGAGTAAAAAACAAGCTTGAGCCCCAGATTTATCTTCTGACTGATTTTTGGGAGAGTGTTAAGGACGCCCACCCTGTTATGTTTACTTTTATCCGTGACGGGATACCTCTTTATGACAGGGGAACATTTATGCCATGGAAGGCTCTTCTGAAAATGGGGCGCCTGAAGCCAAGCCCTGAAGCCATTGATATGTTTATGTCAATGGGAGACCAGACAGTTAAAAGAGTGAAAAGAGCTCTTCTGGATATAGTTATAGGGGATATCTACTGGAGTGTTATAACTCCAAGCCAGGCCCTGCTGATGCTTTACGGCCTGCCCCCTCCAACCCCGAAAACAGTTGTAAGGGACATGAAAAAGATTTTTCTTGATAAAGAAAAAATGCTTGAAAAAAAGTATATTAACATTCTTGAGGAGATTGTTATTAAGTATTATAAGGGATATGAGCATGAGAAAATAAAAGAAGTTTCTGGAAAAGAGGTTGACAAGCTTCTGAAAGATGCTGAAGATTATATGAAAAGGCTTAAGGAGCTTAGAGAGCAGATTGAAAAAAGGGCACAGGAAAAGACTATGGAGCAAATCTATAAAGATGTCTTTGAGCTGCTGAAGCTGGTTGTTGGAAAGCACTCCCAGGAAAAGACAGTTCAGGAATTTGAAAATAAATTTGTTAAGGCGGGAAAATTCTCTCCGCAGTCTTTAAGGATTTTAAAGAATATAGTCAGCGCAAAAAAGGAATTCAAAAAAGGAAAATTAAATTCCCACAAGGTTGATGAGGCAAGAAAAAACGCTTCAATTTTAATTAATGACCTGATTGAGTATTCTCAGAGAAAAGATTTAGCAACAATTGAGAAAGGAAAGATGAGGATTAAGTACATTGAGAACAAAGAGGAGAAGACAGCTGAGCTATTGATTGTTAATGACAGTGCTTTTCTGTTTATTGGAAATATGGTAAAAAAACTGGACGATGGAATTAAAGATTCAAATATGGACGAGGTAACAAAAGCTATTGAAAAACAAAAATCCAAACAGGTTGTTGAAATTAATCCAAAAATTTTTGAACTTTTGAAAAAAGAGTTTGGAGATTATGAGATTGTTTTGTGATGAATGGGGCTTTTTTTCTTCAGCGTTTCATATGGAAGGAGAAGTTTTCAGGATGGATTTGCTGACAGGGGCATGCGTAGAAATATCTAAGAACTTTCATGAAAGAAAGTGTCTTTTGTTTTTTCCTCTACTATTGTGAATATATTTTTATCATTATTTTTATAAAAAGTCGTTGGAGTTTATTTAATTTTGGGCTTTTTCTTCAATTATCTCCTCACACTTATTGATAAAATCATAAGCATCTTTTTTTATTCTTTCTGCAATCGTTTTTGTTGTCTGTTTTGTTACGCTATATTGAGCTATTTCTCTTTTGTGTCTTGCATCCGATAGCTTTTCAATTTCTTCTTTATGAAACATCGCTGATTTAAGCAATATTAAAACATCTTCATCTAAAATTTTCTTTTTTACAAAAAACTCTTCTAAAACACATAATGTTGCTGTATGATTTTTGCTCCTATATCCTATTTTAGCCAATAGCGAAATTGCAGCAGTGTACATAGCATAATATCCGGTTATAACAACCCATTCATTTGAGTCATAATCTTTAGGAGTTTTTAGTAAACTTCTTGCTTTCTTATTATCATTCAATTTAGAGAGAACACTCATTGTTACAAGATTCTGTCTGGCTTTTCGCAAAAACTTATCTGCCAAATTCTTATAAGAATTATCTTTTGAAAGTTGACCTTGTTTGATATACCAATTAACTGTTCTCATTTCTATACATCCAATAATAAAAAGCATCCCCTCCCTTAAATACTATTCCATACATCTTTAAGTCATTCCATAATTCAGGATTATCTCTTTTTATATCTGAGAATTCATGCACTGGCAAGACCACTGGGGAAAAGTTAATTCCATACTTATGCTCTAATGATCTAATAAAATTATTTACTTCTTTTTTCTTAGAAGGAATGCAAGTAACAATTAAATCTACATCACTTTCTTTATTTTCGGTTCCTTTTGAGTAACTTCCAAACAAAATAACTCCCAAGATATAAGGATTCTCTTTAATTTCCTTAATTGCCTTATACACATTTCTGTGCTTTTTGATAAATTCCACTTCTTTCTGCAGCATATAAGCATTAAATCCAATACTGTCTGAATATATGTTCTTTAAATCTAGAGAATAAACTAGTGTTTTTCCTATCTTTTTTTCCTGTACAATGCCTTTCTCAACAAGAGATTTTAAAGCAGTGTTAACTCTTTCATAAGAATAGTCTGTCCTTTTTTGAATCTCTTTTATGGTCATTTCTTTAGGTTCTGGGAAGAAAGAGGCAATTATAGTTCCCTCCAAATGAGAAATTTCTAAGCCTCCAAAAATTGCACGAAAACCTCTTTCTTGTTTTCCCTTTATTTTTGCCATTTTTCTAATCTTTATCTATTGATTTATCTATAATATTATAGATTTATCATTATTTAAATATATCGTTTTGATTGGACAGAAAACTTTAGTGGCTTTAAAATTAATAATAAAAAGTATTCTATTAAAGTTAAAACAAGTAAGTCAGCGCCCCCACCGGGATTCTCACGCGAGAACACGAAGTTTTCTCGCGCACTTTCCTGTTTGAATATTTGTTTAAACCGATTAAAGACAATGAAGTTTTCTCGCGCACTTTCCTGTTTGAATATTTGTTTAAACCGATTAAAGACAATGAAGTTTTCTCGCGCACTTTCCTGTTTGAATATTTGTTTAAACCGATTAAAGACAATGAAGTTTTTTCTACTCAGCCATTGAACAGCATTTATAACTTACTAATTTCTCTCTGTCCAATAACTTCACACCCCTTTATTTGAATATTTGTTTAAACCAATTTGTATTCAAATCCTGAATAGAATATGGGGCTGTAAGCCCCTTTACGCCCCCACCGGGATTCGAACCCGGGTCACAGCCTTGAAAGGGCTGCATTCTTGGCCTCTGAACTATGGGGGCTTTTAATGGTAATCTTAGAAAAAATCAGTTTAAAAAGATAACTAAATCATCTTAATTGCTCAAAGCACACTGTACAATGTTATATTATTATCTTTATAGATTTTTAGCTCAGGATTATTGGGATTCCTGAATAAGCCTGACTCCAGAAACAATTCCCCATATCCATGCAGCTATAACTATAACTAAAGGAACTCCAATTAAGAACATTGATAGAAAAACTCCAATCCATAATAAAACCAGCTGCCATATGCCTTCTCTTATTCTTCCTCCAACCAGAGTCCCGAGGCCCGGCATGATTATTATATTAAGAATTAATGCAACAATTGCAACTGTTTGAGATGGCTTGTTTTTGCTGACAGTTGCTTTTGCAGCTGCTTTTTTTATTTTCTTCGCGGTTTTTTTTGTTGTTTTCTTTTCAGCCATTCTTTAATATTGTTTTTTTTGTTTATAAATGTATTTGAATGCTTAATAAATCTGATCATGAACCCGCACGGATTTGAACCGTGGACCTCTGGCTCTCTTAGATTCTTAAGGAAACCCAAAGGAATCCATTGAGATAAAATAATCCTAACGGATTATTCTCTTATAAGACCAGCGCTCTAACCAGGCTGAGCTACGGGTTCATGAAATTAGGATAAAGAATGAATATTTAAAGGTTTTTAGTCTGATTAGATAACCTTTTATACTATCTCAAACAGATTTTGTCATGCTAATTGGTTTAGTCGGAAAGCCCTCTGTAGGAAAAAGCACTTTTTTCAAAGCAGCGACTCTGGCAGAAGTTGAAATTGCTTCATACCCCTTTACAACCATAAAGGCAAACCATGGTGTCGGATATCTAAAAATTGACTGCATTGACAAAGAGTTTAACACTCAGTGCAACCCCAGCCATGGATTTTGCCTGAACCACAAGAGATTTGTTCCTGTTGAGATAATGGATGTTGCAGGGCTGGTTCCTGGAGCAAGCGAGGGAAAAGGTCTTGGGAACCAGTTTTTGGATGATTTGAGACAGGCAGATGTTTTTATTCATATAGTTGATGTTTCTGGAACGACAGATGTTGAGGGGAAGCCTGCTGAAAATTATGACCCATCAAATGATGTTAAGTTTCTGGAAGATGAATTAAACAAGTGGTATTATAATATTTTAATGAAAGTATGGAGAACTTTTGCACGCAAAACAGAAATGGAGCATCTTAAGTTTTCTGAAGCTGTTGCAAACCAGTTTTCAGGATTAAAGGTTAATGAAGAGCAGGTCAGGGATGTTTTGCTGAAACTCGGTTTCTCTGATAAGCCCAGTGCATGGAGTGACGAGCAGGTTCTGAAATTTGCTTCTGCTTTGAGAAAGAAAAGCAAGCCAATGATTATTGCTGCAAATAAAATTGATACTCTCAAAGGGCCTGAGAATTTCAATAAAATCAGGGAAAAATTTTCTGACCTGATTGTAGTTCCGTGTTCAGCAGATTCTGAGCTTGCCTTAAGACAGGCAGCAAAGGCAGGCTTGATTGAATATATTCCCGGAGAAAAAGGCTTTGAAGTAAAAAAGGAATTAACTTCAAAACAAAAAGAAGCTCTGGAGAAAATAAGGAAGAATGTTTTAGAGAAGTATGAAAGCGGGACAGGTGTACAAAATGTTCTGAATACTGCTGTTTTTGAATTGTTAAAGTACATTGCAGTGTTCCCTGCAAGCGCAAATAAGCTTGGAGACAGCAAAGGAAACATTTTGCCGGACTGCTTTCTTCTTCCAGAGGGGAGCACTGCTCTTGATTTTGCCTACCATCTTCATACTGATTTTGGAAAAAATTTTATTAAGGCAATAGATGCAAGAACAAAGATTGCCAGGGGAAAGGATTATGTTCTGAAAAACAGGGATGCTCTTGAGATTATTACAAGGTAAGTTCTGCAGTTAAATTTATAAATACTTCTTTAGGATAATTTTTATGGCTGAATCAATTGATAAGAAAGTTAGGTTTATGGAAAATGGCCTTCCTGAAGGAGCAGTTCCGCTTAATCCATTTCATGGATATTTTGTTTTTGACAATCCTTTAACAGGAAAAAGGGAGATTTATGAGCCGAAAGGAGACGGAACATATAATCTAAGGAATGAAATTGACTCTGAAAAGAGGATAAAAGACAGGTTTTAAAAATAACAAGTATTTCTCAACTCAATGAAAAAAGAAGATGCAAAAACCTGCGAAGGCTGCAAGAAGGAGTGCTGCAGATATGTTGCAATGGAGATTGATACTCCTGAGACAAAAGATGATTTTGAGAATATTAGATGGTATGTTTTGCATAAGAATGTTTGCGTTTATGTGGAAGAAGACGGAACATGGAATATAGAGTTTATAACTCCTTGTGAATTATTGGATGAAAACGGCAGGTGCGCTTCATATGAAAAAAGGCCGGAGATCTGCAGAGAATATGACCATGAAGAATGCACTTTCCATAATGATTACCGGGAGAAATACCGCTTTGAAACACTTAAAGATGTTGAAGACTATATAGAGAATGTTTTTAAAAAAGGGCTTCATGTGATTCCAGATGAGGAAGATGAAGACTGATGTTAAAATACCCTCTTATAGATTTTTATTTCCAGGCCAGGAAACATTTCTTGAATTTCATTAAAATCCCTTGGTGTTAAAGGACACTCTTCTGGCCTTTTTGCATTATATGCTATTTTTGTAAATCTTTTGCCGGAATTATATCCTGTATGAAAAAAGATTTCATCAACAGACTTAAACTTCCCCCTTAGCCTTTCTTCTATTTCCTTAGGCTTTCCTCTCGAAAGAGCTTCTTTTATATGCATATCCAGCCTATATTCAATATCATTCATGCACACCCGTCTTTTTGCATATTTTTAAATATTTGCTTTTCTGATTTCAGGCATGGAAATAAATGTAATAGCCAAACCGAATTCAGGGAAGCAGGAAATTGAGAAGAAAGGAGAGGTGTATGTTGTCAGGCTTAAATCTGCCCCTGAGAATAACAAGGCTAATTTAGAACTGATAAAACTCCTGAAAAGATATTTTGGAAAAGAGGTTAGGATAAAAAGAGGGTTTAGTTCAAGGAAAAAGGCTATTGAGATTGCTGAATGAGTTTATTCTTCACTTAATCATGGCCAGGACATAAAATTTCATAATTAATTTTTTCCAGTTTTTCCAGGCTTTTTTCCATCTCTTCAGGAGAGCTGTTTGGGAAGTCA
>JALUUW010000033.1 GCA_027021195.1 Candidatus Pacearchaeota archaeon
AAATGTTAATGACAATCCTTTAATTGAAACACCAATAACAGTTGACAATGCCACAGCAGACAGCAAATCAAATGTTAATGCCAGCGAGGATAATGCTACTGAGCTTTACGTATTTGTGGAAGATGACGACTTCAGAATTCCCTCAGGGCAGAGAAGCTTTTACAATGAAAGCTTGAGCCTTAACCTAACAATTCAGGGCCCCAACCCAAACCTGTTTAGTTTTGACAGCGGGACATTTATTTCAGGAAACCAGATAAGATTTGATGCAGCCTTCACTCCAAACCAGTCAGATGTAGGAAGCTATAATATAACAATAAACATATCTGACTCAAGCAACGCATCATCATTTTTGAGCTTTAACCTTACTGTGTTTAATACTCCAGACTCTCCTGTTATCACAGAAATAGCAAATTTATCTTCTTCAATTATTGAGAATATCTATCTGGATGTAAATGCAACAGATGAGGATGATGGAAACGAAAGCTCAGGAAATCTGACCTTTTCAATAGCTAATTTAACTTCAAGGGGGAATTTTCTTTCAATAAACTCTTCAACAGGGGTCATTAATTTTTCATTGAATCAGACTTATGCAGGAGTATGGGAATATAACATTTCAGTAAATGACTCTTCTGGGAGCGAAGACTCTTTCTTATGGAAACTGACAGTTTATGATTACCCGAAAATTCTTTCTCCATCTTCCGGCTTTGAGTTTAACCTCAAGGAGAATGTCTCAATAGCTTTGAATTTTTCTGTAAATCATTCTGTCCAAGATAATCTGAATTATACTCTTATTATAAATAATATTACAAGAAATTCAACAGCTGGTTTTGGGAATGGAACAGAATTTATCTGGAACTTTACTTCAAACTTTACTGATGAAACAACATGTTCTGGAGCTGTAAACCTCACATTAAATGTTTCCAATGGGAAGCTGAGCAATTCAACAACATGGAATGTTACAATCAACCATACAAATTATCCGCTTGCATTTACAACAACTATTCCAGATACAACTTCAACTTCGCTTATTTTGTCAAACTATTTTACAGATATTGATGCATCAGATTCCTGCTATAACCAGACAGTCGGCTTTACTTACAGTTTGGTAAATGGCTCTGCTTCCGGAGGGGCAATTACAGTTTCAATTTCAAACTGGACTGATTCAGGCATCCCTTCAATTAATTTTTCAGCCTCTTCTTCCGGAAGCGCGAATTACAGCATCAGGGCTTATGAATATTCAAACAATTCCTATATTTCAGGCATTTTGAGAAACGTCTCCAGCAATAACTTCAGTGTTTCATTGACTGTCACTTCAACAACAACCACAACTACTACAAGCTCAAGCGGGGGCGGAGGGGGAAGCTCCCTGACAAAACCAATCTCCCTAAAGATAATTGTTCCGGATCCTGTCAGCGCAAAGAGAAAAGACCATTTAGTGCTTCCTATAGCAGTTGTTAATACTGGCAAGGTTGATCTCAGGGAAATTGTACTTACTTCATTTGTAGCCAAAAATTCTGTTTTAAGAGATGATTTAATTGCTTCATTTGACAATTCCTTAATCTCTTTGCTTAGGGCAGGAGAGAGAAAGAATTTAACTCTTATTGTAGACATTAATACAGAGGAATTCGGGTTTTATGAAGTAACTTTGAACGCCACTGTTAAAAACCCAAAGTATAGTGACTGGGCAAAACTTTATATTAATGTTGAAGAGTCTGAAAATGTTGAAGAGAGGATTTTATTTACCGAGGAGTTTATTGTTGAGAATCCAAGATGCGCAGAGCTTAAGGAGTTAGTTGATGAGGCAAAAAGATATGTTTCCGAAGGAAATATTGCCGGAGCTGGAAAAAAGCTGGAAGAGGCTGTTGAAGGATGCAAAAAAATGATTGAACAGCAGCCGCCTGTCAGAGCGAAGAAAAAAATCGAGGAATATTTGTTTAATTATATTGGGCTGGCAAGTGTCATTGTTTTTGTTCTTGGCTTTTTATATCATGCTTACAGGAGGAGAAATTTCAGAAAAGCAGAGGCTTTTAAGGAAAAATTTAATAATGATGGAAATCTGGAGAGAGTGTAAAAAAGAGGAGGCGTATGAAAGGAAAAATCACTGAAAGCAAAAAGAAGGAGGGAAAAGGAATAAAAATTTTAGAGAAAAAAAAGGCAGATATTTCTGAGGTTAAGGAGGCTTCCAGATTAATAGAGGAGGTAAAAAAAGAAGTAGGCAATGTTTTTTACGGCCATGAAAATGTTGTAGATTCCCTTATAAGGGCCCTTTTATGCGACGGCCATGTGCTGCTTGAAGGAGTGCCAGGAATAGCGAAAACTCTTGTTATAAAGACGCTTTCAAAAGTTATAG
>JALUUW010000034.1 GCA_027021195.1 Candidatus Pacearchaeota archaeon
GGCAGACATTATTTCCGGTTATTTTGTCTGGATTGTCATTGGGATAGCTGTTTTGAGTTTTTTATCCTGGTATTTCCTCTCAGGAGCGGGATTCCTGTTCGCATTTACAATACTTATCTCAGTTCTAATTATAGCATGTCCCTGTGCACTTGGATTGGCAACTCCAACTTCCATTATGGTTGGGACAGGGCTTGGAGCGCAAAATCATATACTAATGAAGAGTGCTGAAGCATTGGAAATAGCTCATAAGACAGACGCTGTTATTCTGGATAAGACAGGAACAATAACCAAAGGAGAGCCTGAAGTTACTAATATCCTTAGTTTTTCAGACAAAGATGAGAGGACTATTCTTACTCTTGCCGCCTCAATTGAAAATAATTCCCAGCACCCTCTTGCTCAGGCTGTTGTGCAAAAAGCCATGGAAGAGAAAATCAAAATTTACCCTGTTTCTGATTTTAAAGACGAACCTGGAAAAGGGATCGAAGGAAAAATAATGGGAAAAAGAATAT
This sequence comes from Candidatus Pacearchaeota archaeon, assembly GCA_027021195.1. Lineage (GTDB taxonomy): Archaea > Nanobdellota > Nanobdellia > Pacearchaeales > GW2011-AR1 > JALUUW01. The sequence continues at coordinate 510 of JALUUW010000034.1, forward strand.
TTCTTGGAAACAAATTGTTAATGAGGGACAATGGCATTAAAATAGATGATTCATTTATTGAAAGAATGCAAAAACTGGAGGATGAGGGAAACAGCGTTATTTTGCTTTCTGAAGGAAAGGTCTTGCTTGGAGCGCTGGCGGTTGCAGACACTATTAAGAATAATTCCAAAGAAGCAATACTCTCTCTAAAGAAATCAGGAATTGATGTCTATATGATTACAGGAGATAATGAAAGAACAGCAAGAGCAATTGCCAAGGAAGTCGGGATAGATGAAAGCCATGTTTTTGCGCAGGTATTGCCTGAACATAAGTCTGACCATGTCAAAAACCTGCAAAAAAAAGGGAAAATTGTAGCAATGGTTGGAGACGGAATCAATGATGCTCCTGCACTTGCTCAGGCAGATATTGGAATTGCCATTGGAGCCGGAACAGACGTGGCTATTGAAAGCGCTGATATTGTTTTGATAAGAAGCGACCTTTTAGATGTACCGGCATCACTGAAAATCAGCAGGGCGACAATGAAGAACATCAAAGAAAATCTTTTCTTTGCCTTCGTGTATAATGCATCAGGAATCCCTATTGCAGCAGGAATATTGTATCCTTTTTTCGGTATCTTATTAAGCCCAATAATAGCAGCAGCAGCAATGAGCATGAGTTCAATAAGCGTATTGCTTAACGCTTTAAGATTAAAGAGAGTTAATTTGTAGAACGCTTTTTTTAAAAACAAGTTTCTGTAATATGTTCTCGGCTCTCGAGTCTCATCTGTCAAAGATGCCATAATAGGAGCGCTTCTTGAGAGACAGTCAAAACAAATTTCCCAATTACTCTTTAGCCCCGCTGCAGTGAAGCAGGAAATTTTTGAGTTTTTTCAAGAACATCCGATAATTCAGAGATATCCTTTATTATAAAATCAGGTTTTCTGTAATCTTCTTTAGGCAGTTTTGCCTGCACATTTTTCACCAATAAAACAGTATCTATCCCAACGGCATTTGCACCTTCAATATCAGTCTTTGGGTCATCGCCGACAGCAAGGACTTCGCTTGGCAAAACCCTCAATTTGTTCAGCGCAAAAAGAAACATGCTTGGGTGCGGTTTTTCTCTGCCCGCCTCTTCAGATGTTACTAAAATATCAATATACTCCGATAATCCCAGTTTGTGTAATTTTCTTAATTGAATATGTGTTGTTAAATTAGAGACTATCCCAATTTTTATGTTTCTTCTTTTTAATTCCTTAAATAAAGAAAGAACACCCTTGTATAAACGCATATTTTTTAGCAGGCTGTCCCAATAAGCATTGTACATTTTTAATATTATTCCCGGCTCTACAGTCTTTTCTGTCTTCTCTATCATCCTTTGAAAATATAAAATGCGGTTATGAGAAGAAGCAGTTCCTGATAATTCCCGATGAATTTCTGTTTTTGAGATTCCATATAATCTCAGAAATTCCTTCAACCCAATATTAAGGCGCCTATTCAGAATTCTGTGAACTTCTTTTAATGCTTTTTCATGCACTAAATCGTAATTATATAGCGTATTGTCTAAATCAAACAAGATTGCTTTTTTTTCCATAGATTAAATTATGGTTATTTCTTTAATAAATATTTCTTTTTGCTTAAAGGCATTATATGTTTAAAGCAAAAAGTTTTCAGAGGTGCCTTCATCTGCAGTTCAAAAAACCTGTGAGGTTTTAGCTCCTGCGCTGAGATTTTATCTCTCAATTAGTGCACGATAACAAACAAGAATTTTTTGATTCCTGAACATTCTTGACCTTTTTTTAACTTTGAAGTTAGTGTTTTATGGCTTTTTTGAATGCATAAGAGGCAAGAATTACAACAGCTGCAAATAGAATTACATCCAATACAATAAGAATATCTGAAAGAGATATTAATTTATATGGCTCTTTAAACATACTTATTACAGGCTTGTAAAAAATCAATATTCCAGCAATGGCAGATAATACTGCACTAAGCAAGACAACTCCTGCCATCATATCTTTTAGATTTCCAAATTCCTCGTGATAGTATGGAGAAAGAAAATCAATGAGCCTTTCAAAACAAGTATTTAACAGCTCCAGACTAACAACTAAAAAAGAGAGTGTCAGAACTATTATAAAGTCAATTCTTGGTATTTTCAGGAAGAGTGATGCAAGAATTGCAATAAACCCTATTGCAACCTGAATTCTCAGGTTTCTTTCTGAGGCTATTCCATGAACAATTCCCCTTGATGCATTTAACAGGCTTTTAATGAATTTTTTCGGCATCTTAAATTACTTATATAATCTACGAGTAGTAACATAGTAAAAAAGTTTATAAATATTGTGATTTCAGGAGGTATATGAATCCCTTGTTCAATGCAGAGAAGCTTGATTTTTTTATAAAGCTGCGCAAAGACGGGCTTGTGCAGTCTCTCAATGCAGAGGGGAAAATAAGAGAGTCTGTTGATACAATAGTCCATTATCTGGAGGATGCTAATAAGGCATATTGCAGAATGAACCCTGCATCCAAAGCCAGCTTCAGAAAAGGTGTCCTTGAGAGAAGCTTATGCCTGCGTAGATTTCCAATTGATTTATACATGTCCAGAGAATCTTATGAATCTTTTCTTAGCCATATTTTTGAGCCAATGAATTTGGATTTTGATGATGTTCGAAGCATAGCTTATAATAAAGGCATTTATGAAAGCAGAAAAAGAGGAATTCTTGACATTTTTTTAAAGAAAAATCCTCTTGGACCTCTCTTAAATGAATATAAAAGATATTACTTGAATTTTCTAATGGCAAAGGAAGTCGACTCAAAGATGTTTAATGAGGATGTTATTTTATCACTTAAAGCTGTTAATAAATACATGGCTGATGGGTTTGGATGCAGGGAGGATATTAAGTTTCACTTACTATTTTCTGAATATCTTCCAGATAAAGATGTCCTTTCTAGTTGCGATGCCGAAATCCTTGATAAATCCTCTAAGATATCTAATGAGATAAAAAATCATACTGAAAGAGAGTTGAAGCTTTTGAGCCTTGCAAATTCCGGAAGAGAGATTATCAGAGGCTATGCTGAGGAAAATTCAGACAAGCTCAGAAGAGGGCTTAAGAATAAGGACTGGTCATGGCTTACTTCAATGTGGAGCGATGATAGAATGCCTTTGAAAGATGTTGCTAAATTTGCAAGATGCTTTCGGAGCCAGGCACTGATTAATTATATTTTATTTGAGATGCTTTATTCTTCTTTTGCAGATTACCGCATAAAAATCATATGAGCTTTTATCAGAGTGGTTTGGATTATGAAATTTACTCTATTAAAAGACTGGCTCCTAAAATGCCAGGATGCTTCAGCTTTGTCCACTGAATTTCTGCGCTTCTTTGCAGAAAAGCATACTTTTTTGCCTCTCTTTTTATCATTTTAAGAAAACTTTTTCCAGATTCACTAACTCCTCCTGCAAGAATTACAATTTCTGGGTCAAATACACTAATAAGGGATGCTATTCCCTGTCCAAGATACATGCTTATCTCTTTGAGTATTTTTTTAGAGTCTTGGTTATTCATTTTTGCAAGTTCAGATATAAGCAATGGCTTTCCAAACTTCTTTTCAGTTAATTTTTTTGTTTTTTTCCATGCAGCAAGGCTCTCAAAATCTTTCCCCTTATCAAGAATTATATGCCCTAATTCTCCTGCATTCCCTCTTCCCTTGTAAATCTCGCCATTTATAACAATTCCCCCTCCTATTCCTGTTCCAAGCGTCAGGACAAAAAAATTATTTTTCTTGCATCCCAGCTTTGCTTCAGCAAGAGCAACACAAGTGGCATCATTTTCCACAATAACTTTTGTTTTAAATCTCTTCTCAAGCGCTTTTTTCAGGTTGAAGTTTTTTAGAGGAAGATTTGGAGTATTTTTTATAACGCCTTTTTCAATTGGCCCCGGAGAGGCGACACCTATGCCCCTTAATCTTTCGCATTCTTTTATTAGAGAAGAAATAGAGCTGAATAGCATATCTGTTATCTCCTCTTTCTTTTTTGGGGTTTTATATCTAAGATACTTAACAGCTTTGTTGTTTCTGACAATGGCAACTCTTAAGTGGGTTCCCCCTAAATCAACTGCAATAACCTCTTTTTTCATACCTTTACTATTGGAAATCATTTTAAATAGGTTTTGTTAAGCAAAAACCTTTATTAATCTCTTGTGGTTTTTATATTCATAAAAAAGAGGAAAAATGCAGAAGATACTTCCAAAAAAAGAGCTCAAGAGCTTTATTGAAAGGCTGATGAAGAAACATAAAGTTATAGCTCCTGTTAAGGAAAGCCCTACAAAATTCAGGGAGCTGGAAAATTCAGAAGACATAAAGAATCTTTCTCTCAGGGAAATTACTGTCTTGTCTCCTAAGCAGTTTTTTATTCCTGAAAATGAAGTTTTGCTGGAGTTTAAGAACGGAAAAGTTATTGATGTTAGAAAAAATCCAGAGGATAAAGAGAAAAACAGGATTATCTTTGGAGTGAGGAAATGTGATATTAATGCTTTGCTTGTTCTTGACAAAGTTATGAAAGACCCTCTTTATATTAGCAAGAGGAAAAAAACAATTATTATAGGCCTGCATTGTGAAGCTCCTGACAAATACTGTTTTTGCAATTCAATGATTTCCGAAGAAGGCTCAGAAAAAGGTTATGATTTGTTTTTTTATCTTCATAAAGATAATTATTATATTTCTATAGGGTCAAAAAAAGGCCTAAGCCTTGTAAGCGGATTGCAGAGTGTTAAGGGAAAAGATGAAGTTATCAAGAAGATAAAAAACTTCAGGGCTCTTAATGACAAAGGCATAGAAAGAAGCTACAGGAACAAAATCTGGGAGTCAGATGCAGATAAATGCCTGAGCTGCAGCGCATGCACAGTTGACTGCCCTACATGCAATTGCTTTGACATAAGAGACGAGCTGGATGCTAATCTGAAAACAGGGAGAAGAGTCAGAAGCTTTTCATCATGCCAGCTGAGAAGCTTTTCAAGAGTTGCAGGAGGGAAAATATTCAGGGAAAGCAGGCTTGCAAGATTCAAGCATTTTGTGTACCACAAAGTCGTTTATTACAAAAAGCACTTTGGAAGATACATGTGCACTGGATGCGGAAGATGCCTGAGAGTCTGCCCTACGAAAATTGACTGGGTTAATACTATAAATTTATTGAATGAAATCAAAGACGCTGATAATAAAGGAAGGATGAAAAAATAAAATGCCATACACACCAAGACCATATAAAATAACAGGAATTAAGAATCTTGCAGATGATGTTAAAGTCTTTAGGATTAGATGCAGTATGAATCCATCTCCAGGAAGATTTATGCAGGTTTCAATACCTGGAGTAGGGGAGTGCCCTCTTACTTCATGCTCTTATGACCCAAAATATGTTGATTTGCTGGTAAGAAAGGCAGGAAATGTGACATCAGCGTTATTCAGGCTTAAAAAAGGGGATAGGGTTTTTATAAGAGGCCCTTATGGAAAAGGATTTCCTTTGAATAAAATCCAAAAAAAGAAACTGATACTTGTTGCAGGAGGAACAGGGATAGCTCCTGTAACCTCTTTGATAGGCTATATTGAAAAAAACAGGAGGGAGTTTGGAAGCGTGGATATTTATTTCGGCTTTAAAGATGAAGGCCATATTCTTTTAAAAGATAAAATAAGAGGGTGGAGAAAGAAGTTTAATATTGTTGTATGTTTAAACAAAAGGGTAAAGGACAAGAAGTGTGAAGAAGGGTTTGTTCATGAGATTATGGGGAAACACTGGAAAAATAAAGATAATAAAGACACTCTTGCCTTTTTATGCGGGCCTGAAATAATGATGGATTGCGTGACAAAAGAGCTGAATAGCTTTGGCATGGGTAATAATAAGATATATTGGAGCCTTGAAAGAAGAATGGAGTGCGCAATGGGAAACTGCGGAAGGTGCTTAATACAGGATTTATATGTATGCAAAGACGGGCCTGTCTTCAGGTATGATTTAATTAAACCAAAGATTGAAAATGAAAAAGCAAGCAATGAGGATTATAAGGGAAGATGAAAATTGAAACAAAAAGGCTTATCTTAAGGCCTCCAAGAAAAAGTGACTGGAAGGATATTGTTGAAGGAGCAGGAGAGTTAGATGTATCAAAATGGGTTCCAATTATTCCTTTTCCTTATAAAAAGAAAGATGCTGTCTGGTTTATTAATGATGTTATGAAAAAATGGAGGAAAAAGAAGAAAGAAGATTATACTTTTTTTATAGAACTGAAGTCTGAGAAAAAAGTAATAGGAGTTACAGGAATTCACAAAGTTGACATGCATAATAGAAAAGCAAAAACAGGCTCATGGATAAATAAAAATTATTGGAGAAAAGGATACATCTTGGAATCTAAAATTCCAGTATTGGATTTTGCCTTTAATAAATTAAAATTAAGAAAGATTGAAACAGGGGCTTTTGCGGAAAATAAAGCATCCAATAAAATGTCCAGAAAGCTCGGATTTAAATATGAGGGAAGAAAGAGAAAAACCTCTGTATGCAAGGCAACAGGAAAAATTCATGATGAAAACCATTATGGATTATTAAAAGAAGAGTGGAAAAAATCAAGACCTAAACTAGTAAAAGAATTAAATAAAAAACTGAAGAATGCAGGAGAAGATTAAAATGACTAATCAAAAACACAAAAAACCAGCCATAGGAATTTACGGAATTTCAGGATGCGCAGGATGCATGCTTACTGTGCTGTATGAAGAGTGCTTTAAGGATATTGCAAAGCTTGTTGATATTAAGGCGTTTCCTCTGATAAAAGAAGACTCTTATAAAGGAGAGTTTGATTATGTTCTTATTGAGGGGACTGTTTGTTTTGACGAGGACATAATTACCTTAAATGAGCTTAGAAAGCGCGCAAAAAAAGTTGTTGCTCTTGGAAGCTGTGCGTGCGTTGGAGGAGTGCCGAGCATGAAAAATTTTCTTAATAAGGAAAAAACAATGAGGTTTGTCTATCCTGTTTATAATCACTTAAAATCTACAAATCCTGAGCCTATTGACATGCACATTAAAGTTGATTATTATCTTCCGCAATGCCCTCCGAGCAAAAAGGAAATTATGGAGTTTGTAAAGTGCATTGCAACAGGAAGGGAGTTTTCATACCATCAGTGCAAAGACCCTGTCTGTTTTGAGTGCAGGAAAAGAGGGAATTTATGCCTCTTGAATGAGGGAAAACTCTGTCTTGGCCCGATAACTCTCGGAGGATGCGAGGCTTTATGCCCGAGCAATGATGTTGTATGTTACGGATGCAGAGGCCCGTGCAAGGACGCAAATACAGGAGCTTTTATTGAGCTGTTAAAAGAAAAAGGATATGCAGAAAAAGCGCTGCACAGCAAAATAGAGACATTTGCAGGACTGCAGTTTAAGGAGGCTCTTGAACCTGAAAGTGAAAAAAGAAAAATATCAGGATGGCTGGAGGAATAGAAGTTTGATGAAGATAAAATAATCTGGATTTTCGCAAATAATAAAAAGCTTAATGAATTAATTGATGGTGCAGTGGCATATAACTAAATCTTATAGTTTCTATTTATAATATAAGCTTTTGTCTACTGACAATAGAAAGATTTAAATATAACCCTTATTTAGGTTATAATAACCCTTATTTAGGTTATAATATCAGATGAAAGCCTTATTAGACTTCCTGAAGTCAAACAAAAATACAAGAAAGATATTTGGAAAAAGAGAAATAAAAATAATTGAAAAGCAATTATTAGGCATTAATTTAACACAATCAGAAAAGAACAGGCTTTCAAGAGATATCAGGGAGAAGTTTAATTTTATTAAAGAGGTATCCAGATTCTCAGGAGAGTTTGATTTAAAAAAAGCTTCAATTATCAAGGAAATCATAGAAGATACAAAAGAGGAAATATTAAATGACAGGTTATTCAGAAACATTAAAAAAATTATAGTCTATGGCTCTTATGCTGAAAGGAAGATGAGTTTTAAGTCAGATATCGATATTGCAGTTGAATTTTCTGATATAAGCTTAAAGGATGCGACATTATTCAGAAAAAGAATTTCCGGAAGAGTTAATTCAAGAGTTGATATCCAGGTTTACAATAATCTTCCTAAAAAAATAAAAAGAGAAATTGACTTAAAAGGGAAAGTGATGTATAAGAAAGAGGCAAAATGAGGATAAAGGAGAAAATTGAGGAGATTGAAGGGTATCTTTCAGAGCTTTCAGATATAATTCCCGGGAATTTTGAAAAGTATAAAGATATAAAGACAAAGGCAGCATGTGAAAGATATTTTGAAAAGATAATTGGGGCAGTTGTTGATTTGTCATTCTTGTTAATTAAAGAAAAAGGATTTAAAATCCCGGAGGAGGATAAAGCAGCTTTTGATATTTTGTCAGAAGAAAGAATAATTTCAAGGGAAATTTCAGAAAAGCTTAAGGAAGCCAAAGGAATGAGAAACATTATAGCGCATGAATACGGGAAAATTGATGACGAGATTGTTTTTCACTCTATAACAGAAGAGCTTGAAAAAGACGTTAGTGAGTTTATTAAAAGTGTTAAAGAAGTTTTGAAAGGAGTTTGAATGGCTGGAGGAGTAAGATGGTAAAATCAAGAGGATTAAGAGAAGCAAAAAGGAAAATTGGGGATTTAGAAAAAATAATCTTTCAGATGCTGAGAAGAAAGAAAAAGGTAAGAGTGTTTGAGTCGGGTTGCGGATACTGGAGAGTGATGGTTGAGCTGAAGAAGAGATTTGGGGATAGGATAGATATTGTCGGAATGAATTTAAAACCAAGCCATGGGGACAAAAAAAAGATGATTTCCTTTGCATTAAAGGAGGGCATAATTAATAAAAATGAAGTAAAGGATATCAAATCAATAAAAATAGTCTTCGGAGATGCAGGGAATAGGCTTCCTTTTAAAACAGGTTCAATTGATTTAGTTTACAGCCAGGTTTCTTCTTACCTTTATAAGGACAAGATGCATTTTTTAGAGGAAGTTGCTAGAGTATTATCAAAAGAGGGCATAGCAAGAATAACCCCATTTACATATGCAAGAGGCCTTCCGAAAGAGCTGTTGCCTTTACTAAAGATTTATGACAATGGAAAATGCATGTCCTTTGAGAGATTTATTAAAAAATTCAAAAATATAAAGATAAAAAAGATTCCCTCCAAGAATGAGGTGATAGAGGTAAAAAAAGGGAAACTGAATTTTGGATTAAGATTAGAATCTTCAATTAATGTAAATAATTTAAACAAAGAGTGGTTTGGAATCCAGTCAATCTATTCAGTTAAAAAATGACACGCGAAATAAACCTGAACCACATAGCAAAAGTTGAAGGACATGCTCATCTTACTCTGAAGATTGAAAAAAATAAAGTTAAAGTCTGTCAGCTGAAAGCTACAGAAGGAGCGAGATTTTTTGAAGCTCTTGTTTTAGGGAAAAAGGTTGAAGATGTGCAGGAAATTGTTTCAAGAATCTGTGGAATATGCAGTGCTGCGCATACAGTGGCAGCAATTCAGGCTCTTGAAGAGGCTCTTGGCCTTTCAGGCAAAGCAAGCGAGGAGCAGAAAGCAATAAGAGAGCTTTTAATGATAGGAGAAAGAATAAGAAGCAATGCAACTCATATTTATTTCTTAAGCCTTCCTGATTACTTTAATTCAAGCTCAGCTCTGGACATGGCAAAAAAGTCTGACAAGCACAGAGAAAAGATTAATGACGCTCTGGCACTTATTTCCTTAGGAAACAAAATAATAGAGACTTTTGGTGGAAGAGAGATCCATCCTTTTTTAAGCATCATAGAGCAAGCCCCAAAAGCAGACCTGAATCCAATTATAAAGAATCTTGAAAATTCCAAGCCAGTTATTAAAAAAACAATAAGCCTTTTTTCAAGCCTTAAGTATCCGAAACTTGAGAGAGAGACTGAGTATTTGTCTCTGAAAGACCCTTTAAATAGGAATTATGCGACAATTTCCGGCAAGATAATCTCAAATTCAGGACTAATAGAGGATGATGATTACAAAAAGCATATTAAGGAGAACATTAAGGAGTATGCAACATCAAAGTTTGCACTGCAGCTGGGTGAGAGAGGAGAAAGCGCGTATGTGACAGGAGCAATTGCAAGG
>JALUUW010000035.1 GCA_027021195.1 Candidatus Pacearchaeota archaeon
TATTCAAGCTCTACAAAAAAGTAATATGTAGTTACTGAAGTGTCGGTTCCGTGCCCGTCTTCCAAAACAAGCATCTCAAAATCATAATCATTGTTGTCAAAACCAAGGACGCTTGCTTCTTCAAGCAAAGATGCGAATATTACGCTTGATGTTGTAGGCTCGTAAAGAAGAACCTCCTCAAATTCATTGCTTACTCCTGCTCCAGTGTCTCCGAACACTCTTGTGCTTCTGCACTCCCCTTCGCTGAACTCCTTGTTTGCAGTGTAAAAAAGGTCATGAGTTCCAGGCCCAATCAAAGTAAAAGTCTCGTCAACCCCGTCAACATCATCAGGGTTTATATTGAACTGAGACTCTAGAATTGACAGATTGGTTCCATTAAGGTTTGTGGTTCCCCCGTTTCCTGACTCATCATCATATGTTCCTGTAGCTGTAAAGTTAAAGCACTGTATGTCAGTCCAGCTTATTGTCTGGTTTGTAGAAGCATAAACCTCTCCTTGTGGATTTGCGAGGCTCCAGTTGTAGAGAACATTATCGCTTGAATCAGCCAATTGTATTGTGCCTGAAACATTTCCGAAGTAACCCTGCCAGGTTTGCGTTGTTGAATACCCGAATATATTCAACTCAGTTACATTTCCTGCCACTGCATTATGGCTTCCTGCGCTGTCAACAGGGGCTGTTTCTGACCTTACTTCAGTTACGCTTCCTCCTGTTGGCTCTATAGATGATACACTGAACGATTGGAGAAATGCAATTAGCAAGAGCATTATTCCGAATGATATGGTTTTTCTCCTCATTTTTCCCCTTTTTCAAATTCCTGATTACAGGCTTTCAAGCATGCTTTTAAGCTTTGAAATATCTTTGCTAAGGGATGACTTTCTGTCAATCTCATGAAGCGCGTCTATATATCTCTGAACTTTCTGCACAAGCTTGTCAAGCTCATCCTTGCTTGCCAATCCCGAAATTTTGCTTTTCAGAAAGTCCACATCCTTTGAGTTTTGCTCAAGATTAACCTTCAACTCTTTCAGAGAGTCGCTAAACAAGTCTATTTCCTGGAATTTTTTCCTTAATTCAGAGTAAATCGTTTCCACCTTGTCTGTATCAGCATGGATTGACGCCTCAACTTTCTTAATTTCAACAAGCTCTTTTCTCACTTCCTCTGCAAGCTTAACTATTTGGTCAATCCCTCTGAAAAAATCCAGTTTTTTTCTCATCTCTTTCAGCTCATCCATAATCCTGTTCATTATTGCTTCATTTCCTTCCAGATTGGCTTTTAAAGCCTCGAACTTTGCATCTTCTTTCTGCAGCTCAATCATCAATTTATCCGGCTGCACGCTTTCAACCAGATCAGCGGCTTTAACAGCCTTCAGCTCTATTTCCTGGATTGTCCTGTCCCTATCCAAAATCATTGCTCTTAGCTCGCCTATCTGCTCGCTTATTCCACTTATTCTTTCTGTCAGCCCTTTCCTGACCTCTCCAAAAGATTCAACAGAGGCCTTCAGCCGGTCAAGGTCAGTTGAGATTCTCACAAGCTTTGCATCAGGGCTTAGTGATTCTTTTCCTTCTTTTTTGTCAGAACTAACATTCCCTTTTGTGTTTGCTCCTGCACTGCCAGGCTTCTCAGATTCTTCAGTATCCTGAGATAAAGGAAGTGTTGCTGCTTTCTCTCCTTCTTTTTGTTCCGATGAATTTTTCCCCTTTTTTCTAAAAACACTCAAAAGATTAAACATTTTTTATATTTTCCAGCTCCTTTTTGACATCATTTAATAGTTTTGATAATTTATAAAATTCTTCCTTTTCAAAACCCACTTTGAAATGGCTTATTTTGCTTGGTATAAGAAGGGATTTGCTCTTTGCAAAAAATACATCTTTCATCCTGGATTCAAGCTCTTTTATCTCTTTTTCTATAGAGTAATGTTCTTTTTCCAAGGAAGCAATTATGCTGTATTGGGCAGTTTTTTTTAATTCCTCTTCATCCTTAATTTTTTTTAATTTTTTATAAGTTTCTTTTTTAACAATTTTTTTAGCTATCTTTAAAATCCTTCTTGCATCTTTTTTCATTTATATAAAAGGGCTAACTTCTTTATAATCTTTTCTTTCAGCAAAGTTGTCTGTATTCACTGTATCAGCTTTCTTCCTTTTTTTCATCCCCATCCTCTTTGCTTTCAGCCTTCTCTTCTTTTTTATCAGAATCGTTGCCCTTTTCATTACTGTCTTTTTTCACCTCTTCTTTTTCCACTTTTTCTTCTTCATCTTTCTCCCTGCCAAAGCCCTCAATTTCCTTTAGCATTCCGGCCTTGTCTTTTCCCTTCAG
>JALUUW010000036.1 GCA_027021195.1 Candidatus Pacearchaeota archaeon
TGGCTGTAGCAATTGGAGATATTGGGCTGAGCTTAGCTATTATACTGAATGCCCTGAGGATTGGAAGAAAAGGGCAAAAGCATTAGCACAGGAATTTAAATAGTTTTTATCTTCTATAGAAAATTAGCAAGAGAAATTATCTAAAAGGCGAGGTTAGAGAAACAGCAAAGCTGAGTTCTTTAGGAAGAGAGATTATTGATAGAGAAAGAATTCTAAGAAGCCCTATAACTGTTAAGTCCGCTTTATAACTTACATAATGCAAAGATTTATATATGAATAATTGATGAAGTGTTCATATGGAAAAACAGGATATTTGCGAGATTGAATATGTGAATGAAAAAGCTGTTCAGGAAATAAAAGAAAAAATGCTTGATGACAAAACTATTTTGAAGATAGCTAATATTTCTCAAGTCTTAAGTGATTCCACCCGGATAAAGATGTTATTTGCATTATCGCAAAAAGAGTTGTGTGTTTGTGACCTGGCATCCTTGCTCGGCATGACTCAGTCAGCCACTTCCCATCAATTAAGGCTGCTAAGGAATACTAACTTAGTCAAATTTAGGAAAGAAGGAAAAACAGTATACTATTCGCTTGCTGATGAACATGTCATAAGCCTGATTGAGATAGGAGTTGAACATGCAAAAGAATAAGACACGCACAGGAGTGGGCAACAGTTGTTCCATGTGTGCAACAGATATTTTTGAAGAGAAAGAGCCTTTCTGGAAGCAAAAGAGCATTATGATTATTGCAATAGCCGGGGCAGTCTTTGGCATTGGATTGTATCTTGAGTTTCTAACAGAGCAATATTTGCTTGCGCAGATTCTATTTCTTGCAGTTGTGGTGATTTCAGGCCAGAGCATAATAAGAAAGGGAATTCTCTCAGTATGGAAAAAAAGATTGGATATGAATTTTCTAATGAGCATTGCAGCTGCAGGAGCCTTTCTAATAGGTCACGGGGAAGAGGGTGCGGCTGTTATATTCTTGTTTTACATTGCCGAATTTTTAGAAGATTACGCTGCTGAGCGCGCAAGAAAGTCTGTAGCTTCCCTCCTCAAACTCGCGCCCGAGACAGCAACAATAAAGAGAAAAGGAAAAGAGGTAAAAGTAAATGCTCATGATGTGAATATCGGAGAGATTCTTATAGTCAAGCCTGGCGACAGAATAGCCTTGGATGGGATTGTAATCAAAGGAACCTCGTCAGTAAATCAGGCTCCAATTACTGGGGAGAGCATGCCTGTTCCAAAAGCAAAAGGAGACAGCGTCTTTGCAGGAACAATCAATGAAGAAGGGTATCTTGAGATAAAGGTGACAAAAAAATCTGAAGAAACCACTCTGTCAAAAATAGTGGAGATTGTGGAAAGGGCTCAAAGAGAAAAATCAAAAACAGAAGCATTCATTGAAAGATTTGCGAAGTATTACACTCCTGTTGTCGTAATTCTTGCTTTTCTTGTGATGATTGTTCCGACTCTTGTTTTCGGATTGGAATTTAATGAATGGTTTTACAGGGCATTGGTGCTGCTTGTTGTTTCCTGCCCGTGCGCATTAGCAATTTCAACCCCTGTTTCAATGGTTTCTGGACTTACTTCTGCTGCAAGAAACGGAGTCTTAATTAAAGGAGGGAGATATCTTGAGGAAATTAAAAATGCCCGAGCCATTGTATTTGACAAAACAGGAACCCTGACAGAAGGCAGACCCGAGATAACAGATATCGTTGCATTAAACAAATATTCCAGGAAAGAAGTGCTGCAGATAGCCGCTTCTCTTGAAGCAAAATCAAAACATCCGCTTGCTGATACAATTATAAAAAAGGCAAAAAAAGAGAATATTGAGCTGATAAGCGTTCATGCATTTAAATCAGTTGCAGGCAAAGGATTGAAGGGGAAAATAAGAGGGAAAATGTTCTATGTAGGAAACAAAAGCTTCTTTGAGGAAACAGGCATAAAATTTCCAGGCAAGCTTCCGGAAGATTTTGAAGGAAAAGGAAAGACAGTTGTTTTGATAGGAAATAAGAATCATGTTGTCGGAATAATTGCATTGATGGACAGAGTAAGAAAAGATTCATTCAGCATTATCAGAGAATTAAAAAGCAAAGGCATCAGAACAATAATGCTTACTGGAGACAACAAAAAAGTTGCAAATGCAATTGCTAAAAAGCTTAAAATTGATGAGCACTATGCTGAACTTTTGCCAGAAGACAAGGTTACTGCAATTGATGAGCTATTGAAAAAGCATGAACATGTGGTTATGATTGGCGACGGAGTGAATGATGCTCCTGCCCTTGC
>JALUUW010000037.1 GCA_027021195.1 Candidatus Pacearchaeota archaeon
AGTTTTAACAGCATTCACTATTTTTTTATCAGGAAGCTTTGATTCGACTTTAGATAGGAAGAAGGTATCATGCATTTCCCTTGCAGGATGGTCCTGGGGAGTAAACAAAGAGTCAAATGCCCAAAAGGAGCTTACAACAACGCTTCCGGTCATTTCCTGAAATCCCATTTCAGTCCACACTCTTCTTGCATAGTCAATTGCTTGGTTTACAAAATGCCTTTTCCCTCCATGAATTTCTGGAACACTTGAAAGAATATCATATCTCCTGAATTTTTTCCCTTTCCATAGCTTTTCATTTTTAAGCATTTCAGGAGTTATCTGCTCAATCATTTCTTCTTTCCCTATTCTGGAATTCATAATCTTGTTTCCGAGCTCAGTAACTTCTATATCTATCCTCTTTTTTTCATTTATGTGTATTATATCTTTTCTGTTCTGAAGAGATTTTAATGCATATGACATCTCAGGCGAGAGAGAGTCATATTCTAATGGAAGGCTTTCAAGAAAAATCTCCTCAAGAGTCTTTTTTGACACCTCTTTTCTATCTGCACTTAAAATAATTTTACCGTTTTTTATCCCAATCATTGCTTTTTTCTTCAAAACTCCAATTGAAACCTTAAACTCCTCGTCTGACAGTCCTGCCTGTTTCTGCGCTTCTGCAAATCTTAGAATGCTCTTCTCACTTAGCGCACTTAGAAGCCTTCTTTCAGGAAGCCCTTTTTTTCTGTATAAAGCACCATTAACTCCAAGCT
The DNA here is from genome assembly GCA_027021195.1 of Candidatus Pacearchaeota archaeon. Taxonomy (GTDB): domain Archaea; phylum Nanobdellota; class Nanobdellia; order Pacearchaeales; family GW2011-AR1; genus JALUUW01. The sequence continues at coordinate 750 of JALUUW010000037.1, forward strand.
CGATTATCTTCTTCTTTTCTGAGGAAAGCCTGATTATCCCTTTGTTCTGAAGATATTCAAGAGCTCTTATTACTGATGTTTTGTCAAGGTTTGATTTTCTGCAGATATCCTTTACATCATCTTTCAGGTACTGGATAATTCTTCTTTCATTTGGGCTCAGAGCCTCAATTATTTTTCTTGCATCCATTTTATTTTTAAATAAGCTGCATTAAAAAAGGTTTGTCTTTGAAGTTAAAGGGAGAGGCTTTTTGTCATCCAGGTAGGCATTCCAAGAACAATTCCAAGTGATTTTAGGTCATGAGAATCTCTTTGATTTTCTTTTTTAAGTGCAATAAATCTCATCTTTACTTTATTTTTAGAACACAGCTTTATATTCTGCCTCACTCTTGCAAGAATCATTGATTTTTGAAGAGGCCCTGATTCAATTATCTCATCAAGGTTTATTCCAATTTCAATGTTGTTTTTTTTGGCTATTTTTGCAAGAACATGGTTAAGCCCAGAGTTCCTCTGTTTTAAAAAATCTCTTCTTTCTGACTGGCTTAGCAAAAGCAAGTCTATCGGCTCTTTTTCCATCACTTTTCTATTTAACTCATCGTCATTGCTTGAGAAAACTATCTTCTGATTATTTGCTTTTTGAAGATTCCTTATCTCCCTTCTTGCTTTTTCAAAGCTTTTTTCATGAATTAATATGTAGTTCTCCATAATGTATAAACAAAAATAATCTTTATAAACATTAAACCCTTTATAAAAAAATGCAAAAAAGAGGACTATCCAAAAGCAGAAAAGCCCTTAAAAAAATGAAAAAAAAGAGCCTTTCAGCAGTCATAACCTCGCTGATTATGATTCTTCTGGTTTTGGTTGCAATAGGAGTTGTATGGGTTGTTGTCAAAAACACAGTATATGATGAAACAGAACAGGTTTCTTTAAGCCCTCTTACAGTAGATATCGAAGTTGAGGGGATAAGGGACAATGGGGACACGATTGATGTAAGGGTAAAGAGAAATGTTGGAAAGGGGGAAATTGAAGGGCTGAAGTTTATTGTTTCTGACGGAGTAAATTCAGAAATTTTTGAAGAGCCTGCAAATCTGAAAGAGCTTGGGGAAAAAACATTTACTCTGAATTATGAAGGGCTTGTTAAAGAGGTTTCAGTCGCACCTATTATTAAAACAGAGTCTGGAAAAGCATCTGCAGGCAATATTGCAGATACCTTAAAGCTCTCAAACAAAGAAATACTGAAAAACCTTGGAGCAGTGTCATGGTGGAGATTTAATGGAAATGCGAATGACGAAATAGGCGGAAATCACGGAACTCTCGGAGGAGGAGTTGATTGCAGTGCCGAAGGCAAATACGGAAGAGCCTGCAGTTTTGACGGGATTAATGATTATTTCATAGCCCCCTCTAACTTAAGGATTGAAGACAACATTACGGTTGTGTTGTGGATAAAGACTTCTGATGCTGAGGGAGATATCATCAGATCGTCTCTCAGTTCATATGTTGGGAAAAAGTCGAGCATTGATTTAGTGCAGTATTTATTGTATCTGTCTGAAGGAGTCATTTACGGAGACTCTTTTTCAGAAAGGCTCTCTCACAGACACAGAGGTTTGAGAGATGCTAACAACACCCCTGTTAATGATAATGAATGGCACCAGATAGCATTTGTAAGGAATAGCTCCAGAACTGAAGAAATTGGTGCAGAAGATTACAGAAAATTTATAGCATTGTCAAGGATGTTTCTTTACAAAGAAGGGGAAGAGTCAGACAAAAACCATGCAAGAATTATGGCTTCTAAAAAGATTATTCCTGGAAGCCGACTCATAACTGCAGGAGGATACTTTGGAGATGGAGGAATAAGCAGAGGATACAAGGGAATGATTGATGAGGTAATTGTATTCAATAAATCCCTGAATCCTCAGGAAATAAAATCCCTGTACTATCTCAATTTAGAATAAGTTAAACTATTTTGCAATAACTGTCCCTTTGAATTTTCTTTTGTTTAAGAGATTATCAAGATGATTCAGGTTTTTTCCGAGTATGTATGTTGTGATTTTATTTTTCATAATTATCTTTGAGGCAGTCTGATCAAGGACAAAGTGCTGTCCTGGCTTGAAGCCATGATTATTTGCGATTTTATGAAATTCCTTCCAGCTTATTTCAGGAATAAATTTTGCATTCTTGCTGTTTAAGGGGTTTTTGTCATACAGCCCGTCGACATTTGTCAGATTTATGAAGGGGGCCTTAAAATGGCTTGCAATTTCTGCAGAAGTTGAATCAGAAGTCTGCTTTGGCTTGTATCTTAAAGCACCGCAGAAAACAATCCTCCTGCTTTTTATTGATTTTTCAAGAGCCTTTAGATTATGGGGAATCCCTTGTGACGGGTTTGATGCAAACAAGTAGCTCATAAACCTCGCATTCATTCTTGTAGCTGAAATTCCTGACAGGCTCTGAAGCTTTTCGCCTATGCCTGCCTTGTCAAGAGCAGAGATATATTTCCTTGCAATGCTCCCTCCACCGCAAACAATTATAAATTTCCAGTTTTTTGTGTTTTTTAATATTGTTTTTTTGAATTCCTTAAGAAACTTTATATCCACTTCCCCTGGGATTATAAGGCTGCCTCCAAGGCTTATAACTGCTAACCTCTTTTTCACCATTTTATTAGGAGGAAGGCTGGCTTTTTATAACTTACTTTACTGTAAACAGCCTGCTGTCTTTCACGTCAAATATATCAAGCCTTACTCCTGCGTCAATCCATCCATGTGCATAATTCAGTGCAGCAAAAGCATTCACAAGATCGCCTTTTTTTTTGAAATACTCTGCATCAGAAAGGTAGTTTGACACCATCTCAATTATCTCTTCTGCAAATCTTTCCTTCCCTTTAATCACGCTCTTTTTAACTTTTTTAAGGGCAGATGATGTAATCATAAAATATTTTTCAAGCTTTTGTTTTGTTATTATGTTCTCCATTAATAAAAGAAGTTCATGGCGTATTTAAATATTGGTAATGATTTTGAAAAATAGCAATTATATCTTTTATTCCTTTAAACTCGTGATTTTCCGGAGCAAGCTTTTTAAACTAAGTTTGATTCTTAGTGTCAGGGTTAAGAGTTTCTGCCAGAATTAAATGCCTGCAAATGTCTAAATAATATTTAAGATGAAAACAAAAAAAGGTTATGGTGCAGAGTCTATAAAAGTCCTTGAAGGTCTTGAAGGAGTAAGAAAAAGGCCTGCAATGTATATTGGATCTACTGGAAAAGACGGCCTGCATCATCTGGTTTATGAGGTTGTAGACAATTCTGTAGATGAAGCTCTTGCAGGCTACTGCAAAAATATAAAAGTTTTAATTAACAAAGACGGCTCTGCTACAGTGGAAGATGATGGAAGGGGAATTCCTACAGAGATTCATCCACAGCTTAAGATTCCTGCAGTAGAGGTTGCACTGACAAAGCTTCATGCAGGAGGAAAGTTTGATAAAAAGTCTTATGCTATTTCAGGGGGGCTTCATGGCGTTGGCATCTCATGCGTAAATGCTCTCTCAAAAAAAATGATTGTAGAGATAAAAAGAGATGGAAATATTTACACTCAGGAGTATTCAAGAGGGATTCCAAAAACAAAGCTGAAAATTGTAGGGAAGTGCAATAAGAACGATACCGGAACAAGAATTACTTTCTGGCCTGACGAAGAGATTTTTTCAACAGTTGATTTTGATTATAAAGTGCTTGAAACAAGATTCAGAGAGATAACATTTTTGAATGCCGGATTAAGAATCATTCTTGTTGATGAAATAAAAAACAAAAAAGAAGAATTCTTTGCTGCAGGGGGCCTCATCGAGTTTGTTAAATGGGTTAACAAATCCAAGGAAGTTCTGCATAAGCCGATATATTTCAAAAGAGAGTCAGGAAGCACTATTGTGGAAGTTTCTATTCAGTACAATTCAGGGTATCAGGAAAACATATTCGGGTTTGTAAATACAATAAACACTGTGGAAGGAGGGACTCATGTTTCTGGATTTAAAACAGCCTTAACAAGAGTTATAAATGACTATGCAAAGAAAAAAGGAGTGTTGAAAAACGGAAGCCTCTCTGGAGATGATGTTCGCGAGGGGCTTACTGCAATTGTGAGTGTAAAGCTTCCGGATCCACAGTTTGAAGGGCAGACAAAAACAAAACTCGGAAACAGCGAGATTAAAGGCCTTGTTGACTCTGCAGTCAGCGTTGCACTTTCAGAATTTTTTGAAGAAAACCCTTCAATTGCCAAAAAAATAGCCTCAAAAGCCTTAGATGCTGCCAAAGCAAGGCTTGCTGCAAAAAAAGCAAAAGACCTTGTAAGAAGAAAAAGCGCGTTCTCTTTAGGAGGATTGCCGGGAAAGCTTGCAGACTGCTCAAGCAAAAAATCAGAGAATACTGAGCTTTATATTGTTGAAGGCGAAAGTGCAGGAGGGAGTGCAAAGATGGCAAGAAACAAGGAATTCCAGGCAATTCTTCCTATCAAGGGAAAAATTCTCAATGTTGAAAAATCAAGCCCTGCAAAAGCCCTCTCAAGCGAAGAGATAGCTAATCTAATAACAGCCATAGGCACAGGGGTTGGAGAGAATTTTAATATCGGCAAGCTGAGATACAATAAAATAATAATCATGACTGATGCAGATGTTGACGGAGAGCATATAAAGACTCTTTTATTGACATTCTTCTTCAGGTTTATGCCACAGTTAATTGAAAATGGAAATGTCTATGTTGCCCTGCCTCCATTATACAGAATCAGAAAGAAAAAAGACTATTATGTTTATTCTGATGAAGAGCTTAAGAAAATTCTTGAAAAATCAGGAAGCAGTGCGGCTGGGAATGTAACAAGATTTAAGGGTCTTGGAGAGATGTCTTCAGAACAACTATGGGAGACAACAATGAATCCAAAGTCAAGGAAGATTAAGAAGATATTTATAGAAGATGCTGTCGAAGCTGACAGAGTTTTTTCAATGCTTATGGGAGATGATGTTTCTTCCAGAAAACAATTCATCTCAGAAAATGCGAGGGAGGCGCAGCTGGATATTTAAAATGATGCTGGAGGCAATTAGTGCATTTCTTGGAGTCCTCGGAACATTGCTTATAACCTTCAAGAATAAAAACGGCTTTTTAGTATGGATAGTTGGAAATTTCCTCTGGGTTGTATATGGATTTATAACTCAGCAATATTTTTTCATGACGCAATATATTGTTTTCACTTTGCTTGCAATATTCGGATTTTCCAAATGGATGAAGAGTGATATTTTAAAAAAGAAGTAAGAAAAATGGAACTACTCAAAGCAAAACAAGTACAGAAAGCCTGGGGAGAGGAGATATGGCTTGTAAATAATGAAAAGTATTGCGGAAAGAGATTAATCCTTAAAAAGGGAAAAAGGTGCAGCCTGCATTATCATAAGGAGAAAGATGAAACTTTTTATATCCATGATGGCAGAGTATTGATGGAGGCTGGAGGCAAGACAATAATCATGAACAAAGGGGATGCCATACGCCTTAAGCCTATGACAACCCACAGATTCAGCGGCATCAGAGACTCAGTCATTATTGGAGTATCAACACACCATGACGATGAAGATTCATACAGGACAGAAGAGCAAATTATAAATGATATTCCCCAGGAAATAATGGAGAAATATTCATAATGGCAAAGAGAACAAAACTAAAAACTCCGGAATGGATAACAGAAGGGTATGACTCAGAAGAAGATTACCTTAAGGCAAAGGGGCTTGACAAAAAACAAAAAAAGCATGGAAAAACATTTAAGATACGCAAATGCCCTGAATGCGAAAGCGATGATGTAGGAGTTGTGCTTGGAGGAGAAGAAGGAAAAGGTTCCAGAGGATGGGAGTGCCATAAATGCGGCTGGAAAGGGAATGATATAAATGAGATTGAATTAAGCGAAGAAGAGTTTATGAAATATCTTGATGAGAAAGGAGAGGAAGTTGGTTAAGACATATAGAAAAAATAAAATTAAATTTTAATAATTAAAAACATAAAAAAATAATGCAAATGGCAGATAAAGAAAAAGGGCCTATAACAAAACACCCTCTTGAAGAGGGCAAGGGAATAGTGAATACTGAGATTTCAGAAGAGATGAGGAAGGCGTATCTGGACTATGCAATGTCAGTAATTGTTTCCAGGGCTATTCCAAGCATTGAAGACGGATTAAAACCTGTGCAGAGAAGAATTCTTTATTCTATGAATCTAATGGGATTAAAGCCTGGAAGCCAGACAAAAAAGAGCGCAAGAATTGTGGGAGATGTTATTGGTAAATTTCACCCTCATGGAGACAGTGCTGTTTATGACGCTTTAGTGAGAATGGCGCAGGATTTCTCCCTGAGATATCCTTTAATTTTCGGACAGGGAAATTTTGGAAGTATTGATGGAGATCCCCCTGCTGCCTACAGGTATACTGAAGCAAAGCTAATGCAAATCTCCTCAGAGCTTCTTCAGGACATAGACAAAGAGACTGTGAAATTTGTTTCAAACTTTGACAATTCACTTAAGGAGCCTATGCTTCTTCCAGGAAAGCTTCCTGCTTTAATGCTTAATGGAGCTACAGGAATTGCAGTTGGAATGGCTACTAACATCCCCCCTCACAATCTTGCAGAAGTGTGCGATGCAATTACAGCCTATATTAAAAAACCAGATATAAGTATTGAAGAATTATGCGAGATTGTGAAAGGGCCTGACTTCCCAACAGGAGGAATGGTTCAGGGAAATATGGTTGAGCTGTATAAAACAGGAAGAGGAAGGCTGATTATCAGAGGCAAAATAACCTCTGAAACACTGAAAAACAAGGAACTGGTTGTAATTACAGAGATACCGTACATGGTGAACAAATCAGCCCTTGTTTCGCAGATTGCAAGCCTGATACAGTCCAAGAAACTTAAAGACATATCTGATTTAAGAGATGAGTCGTCTAAAGGAAAGATAAGAATCGTTATTGAGCTGAGAAAAGGAGCAAACCCAAAATTTGTAATAAATTCCCTCTACAAATATACAAGAATTCAGGATTCTTTCAATGTTAATTTTCTTGCTTTGGTTAATGGACAGCCAAAAGTGCTTACTCTGAAGAATGTTGTTGAAGAGTATGTCAAATACAGAAAAGAAATAATCACAAACAGAACAAAATACGAGCTGAGAAAAGCAAAAGAGAGGCAGGAAATTGTTGAAGGTCTTTTAGTGGCATTAAAGAATATTGATAATGTTATATCAATAATCAGGAAATCAAAGAGCGCATCAGAAGCATCAGAAGCCCTGATTAAAAAATTCTCATTAAGCAAAAAACAGGCACAGGCTGTTTTGGAGACAAAGCTCCAGCAGCTTACTTCTATGGAAGTTGGAAAGCTGAAGAAAGAGTCTCATGAACTGAAAGAGAGGATTTTGGCATTTGAAAAGATACTCGGAGATGTTAAGGAGGTTTTAAAGATAATCTCCAAGGAAGTTAATGAATTAAAGAAGAATTATGGAGATTCAAGAAGGACACAGGTTCTTCAGAGGATTAGTGAAATATCTGAAAAAGACCTTATACAGAAAAAAGATGTCATCATATCCATAACTGAAAAAGGATATTGCAAGAGAATAGATGCAAAGGCATACAAGGAGCAAAAAAGGGGTGGAAGAGGAGTTATTGGGAGCAACCTTGCCACAGGAGATTTTGTAAAGCAGCTTATCGCCTGCTCAACCCACGATTACCTTATGTTCTTCACAACAAGAGGAAGAGTCCTTTGGATGAAAGCCTATGACATTCCGGCAGCTGAAAGATACAGCAAGGGGAAAGCAATTGTCAATATGCTGAACTTAAAGGATGAGAAAATCACAAATGTAATTTCTGTAAAAAGCTTTAATGATTTCCTGTTCATGGCTACTAAAAAAGGCCAGGTCAAGAAGATATCTTTAAGCCACTTTTCAAAACCAAGAGCTTCTGGCGTAAGGGCAATTAATCTTCCATCCGATAATTCAGACAGCCTTATAGGAGTAAGAATTGTTAAAAAAGGCCAAGAGGTTCTGCTTGCAACAAAAAAAGGCCAGGCAATCAGATTTAACAGCGATGATGTCCGGGAGATGGGAAGGGCAAGCTATGGCGTTACAGGCATAAAACTTGAGAAAGATGACGAGGTGGTAAGCTTAGAGACTTTAGATACTGATGCAATTCTGACAATAACCAGCAAAGGGTATGGAAAAAGAACTGCTGTCAAAGATTACAGAAAAACAGCGCGTGCAGGAAAAGGAGTCATAAATCTGAGAGTATCTGAAAAAACAGGAGAAGTTATTACAACTGTTGCAGTTGATGATAAAGACAGCATCATAATAACAACTGCAAAAGGAATAGTAATCAGAACAAGCCTAAAAAACATAAGAGTAATGGGACGTGCTGCACAAGGTGTAAGGATTGTTAAGCTTCAGCAAGGAGACAGTGTAACAGATTTAGTGAGAATGCAGGAATCTGATTAGATGATTAAAGGCAGAGGAGATTGTTAATCCCAGATATCAAGCTCCTTTAATTCATTTTTAGCATCAGGCACTTTCATTCTTAAATAATTTTTTAGCTCTTCTTTCCTCTTTTCCTCTTCCTTGTCTTCAGGTGATTTTTCATTAAATTCATGGCATATATTGTTATACTCGCACCATTTGCATAAAATGCTTTTGTTTGGAAAAAATTCTGTTGTTGACTCTATCTTTTTTATAAGCTCAAGGGTTTCCTTTTTTAGCTGCTCAAGCTGTTCGTTTGTTCTCTTTGAGCATATTTTAATGTCATGCGCAAGATAGTGCCAAATCAGAGATACTTCCTTCTCATTCCCAAAAAGCTCTTTAACTGCAATAGCATACAATGCAAGCTGCCTGTCAGATTCAATATCCTCTTTTTTTGGAAGACTGTTTGACGTCTTGTAGTCATGAATCTCATATTCCCCTGTTTTTGGATTGTATGAAAGCCTGTCAATAAATCCTCTTATCTTATATTCTCCATTTTCATCAATTGTTATTGAAACCTCTTTTTCAATCTCAAGAGTATTGTCATCAAAAGGCTCGTGTTTCAGATAATAATTAAGAATGAACTGAATTCCCTTGTCAAAATAATCTTTAGGTGTGAACTGTTTCTTTACAATTACTATATTTGGGCTGTATCCTTTTTCCCATCTTTGGGAGTAATAGACAATAACCTCTTCAACAGAAGGAATATTTCCTTTTTTCACCTCTGTATAAAGCCACTCAAGTGTTTCATGAACAACACTTCCAAGATGAGCTTCTATGCTTTTTTCAATTTCAGGAATTATTTTATCAATGTATCTGTATTTGTATCTAAGACTGCACTTTTCAAAAGTGCTTAATCTTGAATGAGAATATACAGGCATGGGTTAAAAAGAGAAAATAATCTTATAAACTTAACTGATGTGTATAAAAGGATTATTGTCAGATTCTGTAAAGTAAACCTCTAAACTTAACATTTACAAAACCGAAAATTAATTCTACTATGTTTTATTTAATTGTAAAAAGAGGTTGGGCAGTTTTACCTGCCCATAGCACATGAG
>JALUUW010000038.1 GCA_027021195.1 Candidatus Pacearchaeota archaeon
ACTCAAGAACAGCCTTGATTCTTCTCACTCCAGCACTCGAGGATTCTTCTTTTTTAATTTTGAATTTTTTTCCTCCTTCAGAAAGCTCTTTTGTATTTTTTACATGGGGGCCTGCGCAAATCTCTTTTGAGAAGCCACCTATTGTATAAACAGACACTTTATCGCCATATTTTTCATCAAAAGCTCCTAAAGCCCCTTGCTTTTTTGCTTCTTCAGGAGGCATTATTTTTCTCGTAACTTCCAGGGATTTTTGAATTTGCTCATTAACCAAATTTTCTATTTCCGATATCTCTTCTTTTGTAAGCTTTCTTGGAAAGCTGAAGTCAAATCTAAGCCTTTCAGGAGTGATGTTGCTTCCTTTTTGGATTATGCTGTTGTCTTTTAATACTTTCCTCAGTGCAGCCAGAAGAAGGTGTGTCGCTGTATGAAGTTTTGTAGTTGTTTCTGACTCATCTGCCAGTCCTGACTTAAATTTTCCTGCAGATTCTGTTCTTGAAAGCTCCTGATGTTTCTTAAATTCTTTTTCAAATCCCTTTCTGTCTACTGCAATTTTCTTTTCTTCAGCCAATTCTTGAGTCATTTCAAGAGGAAATCCGTAACTCTGATAGAGCAAAAAAACTTCTTTTCCAGAAATTTCTTTTTTTCCTTTAATCATTTTTTCAAAAACTTTTATTCCCTGTTCCAGTTTTTTAAGAAATTTTTTTTCTTCTTTTTCAAGCTCTTGCAGGATATGCCTCCTGTTCTTTTCCAGCTCAGGATAATCATCATAAATCCCAAAAACAGGATCTGCAATCTTTGCAAGAAAATTTCTTAATCCAATTATTCTTCCATATCTTACGGCCCGTCTTATGAGCCTTCTCAATACATATCCTCTTTCCACATTGCCCGGAACAACTCCGTCTGAAATTATAAAAACAGATGCCTTTACATGGTCTGCAATAATTCTCATTGCTCTTGTTTCCTCTTCATTTTCAGAAGAATACTTCTTTCCCGACATCTTTTCTATTTCCCCTATTATTGGCCTAAAGCATTGCGAAAGATAATTGTCTTCTAATCCGTTAAGCACGGCAACTGTTCTTTCAACACCCATACCAGTGTCAATATTTTTTTGCTTCGCTTCATTGTATCTTCCTGACCTGTCTTTATTATACTGCATTAAAACATCATTCCAGATTTCAACCCAGTTTTTGTCTTCCGGGTTAAAAACTTTGGGAGCAGGAATGCTGTTTAGCTTCCAGTAAAACATTTCTGTGTCTGGACCGCACGGCCCTGTTTTTCCGGCAGGCCCCCACCAATTTTCTGACTTCGGAAGAAAAGCGATTCTTTCTTTCGGAATCCCCAATGACATCCATATTTCTGCTGACTCAGTGTCTCTTGGTGCATCAGCATCTCCAGCAAAAACACTTATAGCAATTCTTTCCTTTGGAATTTTAAGGGATTTAGTAAGAAACTCATATGAGAATTCAATAGCTTCTTTTTTCCAGTAGTCTCCAAGACTCCAGTTTCCAAGCATCTCAAAAAAAGTGTGATGAGTTGTATTACCAACTTTTTCTATATCCTGAGTTCTAATGCATCTTTGAACACCGCAAAGCCTCTTTCCTAAAGCATGCTTCTGTCCCAGCAAATACGGGACAAGAGGGTGCATGCCTGCAGTAGTGAAGAGGACTGTCGGATCCAGCTCTGGAATCAAACTGGCGTTCTGGATTATTTTATGGTTTTTTGATGCAAAAAATTCAAGATATTTTTTTATTAGCTCTTTTCTCGTTATCATTACTTTTGGTAATAGGGAAAGTTTAAAAGCTTATATGTTCATCTTGCAAGAGAATTAAGCTTTTCCTGAATTGCCTTTAGCTGATATTCAAGGCTTTCATCATGATTTTCCTTGCCTGTTTTTTTAGCCTCTTTTTTTATGTTTTTAGGGGTGTCTTTTTTCAGTATTTCCGGAATTTTTATTTTTGGAAGCGCTTTCTGAATCTTTGCTATGCCGGCATTCAACTCCCTCATTTTTCTGTACAGCCTCAGCTTCATTTCAAGTTCTTTTATCCTTGAAGAACGATATTGCTTTGCAGCTTTTTCAGCTCTAAGCAGGCTTCTTTCAGCAAGCAGAATGTCTCTTTTGGACTGAAGGGCTTTAGTATATTCAAACTTTAAGTGTATAAGGCTTTCATCTTTCATTCTATCTCAGAAAAAATATCATTGTCTATTTTTTCAAACTGCATCTTTATTTCCTGAATTTCCTTTTCCCAGGATG
>JALUUW010000039.1 GCA_027021195.1 Candidatus Pacearchaeota archaeon
TGGGCAGGTAAAACTGCCCAACCTCTTTTTACAATTAAATAAAACATAGTAGAATTAATTTTCGGTTTTGTAAATGTTAAGTTTAGAGGTTTACTTTACAGGTCGCTTTTTCTTAGCAAGCCCCTTAAGCGTTCCGCTCACTCTCTCAACCCTCATTTTTTCCTTCCAGACGCACAAACTTGCACGGACTTCATTGACAGCATCCCTGTTTACAGAGATAATTGCATAATCCTTTCCTGATTTAATCCATCCAAGCCCTGTTTTTGACATACCAAGCACGCCTATAAATTCAAGTATTGCTTTTTCAATATTCTCTTTCAAGGCTCTCCCTCTTATAAGAAGATATCTCTTCTTTTCCCTTGCGCTTGGTTTTAATGCTCTCATTTTTTATTTGCTTTTAACTACTTTGCATTTTCCCTTAATGCATCCGCAGTGCCCAGCCCCGCAATCCAAAGGCCCTGAGCATATTTGAGTGCAGAATACTCCTCTGCAGTCAGGAGCCTTTTCTTTTGAAGTGCATGATGTTGCATGGCAGCAGCTCGAAGGAACGCAGTCTGAGTCGCTCTCGCACTCTTTCCAGATTTGTTCTGCTTTTTCTTTCCAGAGAGTATAGATTAAAAATCCAATAACTGCAAGTGATATAACAGCTATAAGAATAACTGCTGTCAGCACTGCTTTTCTGTAATAGTTCCTTTTTATACGGGCTTCCATACTATATACTGAAGAATCTTTAGCTTTGATAAATCTTTGCTTTATGCATTGGTTTTATCCAGTATCTATGAAAAAGGTTCTTGTTAATCCCCTAAAAGCATTTTTAAACTAACTTTTCCATTAATGTTAAAAGAGGAAGTTCAAAAAACCAGGATAAGAATGGAGATTCATACTGTTGGAGGATTTAACGAGGTTGGAAAAAATATGACTCTTGTTAAAACAGGAGATGATGCAGTTATTTTTGATGCAGGTTTGCACCTTCCTGCAATTATTGAGCTTCAGGAAGAGGAGAAAAAGGCCTATTCTGAAAAAAGGCTGAGAAATAACGGGGCATTGCCGGACGACCTGATTCTTGACAGGCTTGGGCTTAGGAGCAAAGTAAGGGCAATTCTTTTGGGCCACGCTCATCTGGATCACATAGGAGCTATTCCGTATTTAGGATATAGATATGATGCTCCTGTTGTTGGAACCCCCTTTACTATAAGGGTTCTTCAGAAAATACTTGAGGATGATGGAATAGGAATTCCGAATAAGTTAGTAACAGTGCAGCCAAACTCTTCTTTTACAATAAAAGGGAAAAAGAGGAGTTACAAGGCAGAATTTATCAATATGACTCACTCAACAATTCACACAACAATGATGGCTCTGCATACTCCTGAAGGGATTGTTCTCTATGCAAACGACTTCAAATTTGATAATAATCCTGTTCTGGGCCTCCCTCCGAACTATAATGCTCTAAGAAGAATAGGGAGAGAAGGGGTAAAGGCGCTGATTGTTGATTCTCTTTATTCGGGATCTGAAAGAAAAACTCCAAGTGAAAAGATAGCGAGGCACATGGTTGAAGAAGTGCTGCTTACAACGCATAATGAGAATGATGCAATATTTGTAGCTACTTTCTCATCCCATATTGCCAGGCTGAAAAGCATAGTTGACTTTGCAAAAAAGCTTGACAGGGAGATTTTCTTTATAGGAAGAAGCCTGAAAAAATATGTTTCTTCTGCAATTGATGTAAATATGTGTCCTTTTAAAAAAGACATACGCATGGGAACTTACAAAAGGCAGGTTGAATCAATCTTGAAAAAAGTGAATAAGGACCGGAAGAAATATCTTGTTGTCTGCACAGGCCATCAAGGAGAGCCTGGAAGCATTTTAGAGAGAATTTCAAGAAAGAAACTCCCTTTTGAATTCAGAAAAAATGACAATATTGTATTCTCATCAAAGACAATTCCCACTCCTGTTAATATTGCAAACAAGGGAAATATGGACAAGAGGCTGAAAAAAGCAGGAGTGAGAATTTTTGACGAAGTTCATGTTTCAGGACATGCAGGGAGAGAAGACCTTCGGGATTTCATAAACATGATTAATCCCCAACATATAATACCTGCCCACGGCTCAACCCAGCAGTTAACTCCAATGATTGAGCTTGCGAGGGAGCTTGGATACAGGGTTGGAAAGGAATGTCATCTGATGCAGG
>JALUUW010000040.1 GCA_027021195.1 Candidatus Pacearchaeota archaeon
GATAATCTCAAATTCAGGGCTAATAGAGGATGATGATTACAAAAAGCATATTAAGGAGAACATTAAGGAGTATGCAACATCAAAGTTTGCACTGCAGCTGGGTGAGAGAGGAGAAAGCGCGTATGTGACAGGAGCAATTGCAAGGCTGAACAACAATCATAATGCTCTTGACAGGGAAACAAAGCAGAATATAAAAAAAATAGGCTTAAAATTTCCACTGAAAAACCCTTTTTACAATAATATTGCCCAGGCAATAGAGCTTCTGCATCTGGCAAACAGGGCAATTGAGCTTATAAGGAACCTGGAAAAGCACTCTGGCAATAAGAGCAACAGAAGCAAGAAAGATGCTGAAGTTAAAATGAATGTTAAGGCAGGCTATGGAGTTTCAGCAGTTGAAGCTCCAAGAGGGACTTTGTTTCATGAATACAAAATAGACAGGCAGGGAAGAATCTCCTACTGCAATATCATAACACCGACTGTCCAAAACCTGAATATGATGGAGCAGGACATAACTGCAATTGTCAATGACGCACTGTCAAAAAGAAAAAGCAAAGAGCAGATTATCATGGATGTTGAAAAGCTGATAAGGGCTTATGACCCGTGCTTCTCGTGCAGTACGCATTTTTTGAAAGTGAAGTGGCTGTAGATGAAATTAAAACCAAAAACTCGCATATCCTACAACCCCTCCCTTATCTCCTGTAATATCTCCTGAGTTTTTGTATTCAATTAAGTTTGGCTTCCATTTTTTTATTCTGCACAGATGCATCATTATCAGCAATGGAAATTTTCCGCAGGCATCAATTTCTTCAAGCTTTTCAAAATCCAGATTCTCAATTATTTTAATTGTATTTTTGTCTTTTCTTACAGCCTCATCATAAGGAAGAAAATGGCTCAGGTCAGTGGATAGAATGAAGATAGCGTCTTCATTAATTATCTCAATTATCTTAATGGCTATTTCTTTTGCATTGTTTTCTGAAATTTCTCCAACAACAAGAGGAAGTATCCCAATTTCAGTGTTTAATTTCTGCAAAAACGGAATCTGGTTTTCAACAGAGTGTTCATACCCCTGTTCCACATACAAAGGAAAATTATTTTCAATAATCTTAACTTCTCCAAAAGGAGTCTTAATTTTTCTTAAAGCTTTTATTCCGTAAAACCATTCATAGTGGGAAGGCCCTAAGACAACTGCCTTGTCAATTTTTCCTGATTTTTCTTTTAATAAAGAAAATGCCTTTCCTGCAATTCTTCCTGAAAAAGCATATCCTGCATGCGGGACAATCAGGCCGTGGATTTTTTTTGAATGTATTTCAGAAACTGGCTGAGATAAAAATCCGTCTAAGACTTTATTTAATTCTTCTTTATCTTTTGGATACCATCCATTCATAAAATATATAATAAATCAGCACTTATTAAAATTATGGAAAAAGAATGCGTTTTGTATGTTAAAGAAAAAAATAAAAGAGCCATATGCACTGCCTGTGAGCAGAGATGCTTAATTCCTGAAGGAAAAACAGGAATCTGTGGAGTAAGAAAAAACATCAATGGAAAGCTTTATCTCATGGTTTATGGGAAAGTTGCAGCAAAGCATATTGACCCTATTGAGAAAAAACCGCTGTATCATTTTCTTCCCGGAACTTACTCTTATTCAATAGGGACTGTGGGATGCAATTTCAGATGCCCGTGGTGCCAGAATTATGATATTGCTCAATTCATGGAAATTTATGGAGATAAAATTCTGGGAGAAAACATTACTCCTGATGAAATTGTGAAACAAGCAATTGAAACAAAATGCAAAAGCATTTCATACACTTACACAGAGCCTACAATATTCATAGAATATGCCGTAGATACAGCAAAACTTGCAAAAAAACACGGACTGAAAAAAATTCTGGTGACAAACGGATATATGACAAAAGAATGCATTGATTATTTCTTCCCCTATATAGACGCCATGAATATTGACCTAAAATCATTTAGTGATGATTTTTACAGAAAATACTGCAGAGCTTCAAAAGGCCTGAAGCCTGTTCTGGATACAATAAAAAACTGCCATAAAAAAGGAATTCATATTGAAATAACTACCTTAATAATTCCGGGATTAAGCGACAGCCTTAAAGAGCTTGAAAAAATATCAAAATTCATAGCCTCTGTTGATAAAAACATACCATGGCATATTACCAGATTCTTTCCTGCATATAAGATGCCTGACAAGGAAATTACTCCTCTTGAAACACTAAAAGAAGCAGAAAAAATAGGAAAAAAATACCTTAAATATGTTCATATAGGGAATGTCTGAAACATGAAAACAAAAAAATCAGAGCCAGGAAAAGTGCATTCAAGTTTAATCAGAGACATTAACAGAATCAGAAAGACTGCTGAAAAACAGATTAGGATGAATATTCTCAGAAAACACCAGATAAAGCTTTTGGATAAATTTCTTAAAAAGCTTATAAGAGAGGGAAGAATTAAAAAAGAAGAATTAAAGCCATATATGCCAAAGAAAAAAGAAGCAGAAAAAAAGGTCTTTGGAGGATAAATGAAATGACTGAATTTTTCATCCAGACAAACAAACGCGAAGAATTAATTGACATAACTGCTTTAATAGAGGAAAAAGTCAAAGGTTTTAACAACGGGATAGCCCATATTTTTGTTCCGCATGCAACTGCAGGAATAACAATCAATGAGAATGCTGACCCTAATCTTCCTGTTGACATAACAAACTTTCTGAACAGGCTTGTCCCAAAAGGAAAATGGCTTCATGACAGGATTGACAATAATGCCGACTCCCACATCAAGGCTTCAATAATAGGAAATTCGGTTTCAATACCTGTAAAAGAAGGAAAGCTGCAGTTAGGCACATGGCAGGATATTTTCCTGTGCGAGTTTGACGGGCCCCGCAGGAGAAAAATAATAATTAATGTAATTCAGCTAAAATGAAATCTTGTTTATCTCTCTGCCAGCTGGCAAGAAAAACAATTGAAAGCTCTTTTGATGGAAAATGGTTTAAGAATTATATTAATTTCAACCCGGATGAAAAAACAAAAGAGAAATTTTCAGAGAAAAAAGCGTGTTTTGTAACTCTGACAAATTCAGGAAGGCTGAGAGGGTGCATTGGGAATATTTTTGCAAGGCAGGAGTTATGGAAAGATGTCCAGGAGAATGCAATTCATGCAGCATTTCATGATCCAAGATTTCCTCCCCTGAAAAAAGAGGATCTTAAAAAAGTAAAAATTAAAGTCTCTGTTTTAACAAATCCTGAAAAACTGGAATACAAAAATGAATCTGAATTATTAAACAAAATAAAAAAGAATATGGGAGTAATTCTCAGGCATATGGGCCACGAAGCGACCTTTCTTCCGCAGGTCTGGGGGCATTTTTCCCCTGACAATTCACTCTCTAAACAAGACAAAATAAGGTTTCTTCAGGAGCTGAGCATTAAGGCAGGGCTTGATAAAGATGCATGGAAGACAGCAGATATTTACACTTACAATGTTGAAGCAGAAAAAGAATGAATGAGTTTTGTCTTTTAAACAAAAACATTTATAAACTATAGTATGCTGTAGGTAACTATGGTAACAACAATACAACTTGATGAGAAATTAAAGGCCAAACTTAATAAGATGAAAGTGCATCCAAGAGAGACTTATAATGAATTAATATCAAGGCTTGTTAATTCTTATTCTTGCAGGGATAAAGGGGCAGACAGAGAATCTTTAACAGAAACAATAGAAATCCTTTCTGATCCTGAAGCTATGCGGGAAATAGCAGAAGGAATAGAGGACTACAATAAAGGAAGATTCAAAACCCTTGACCAGATAAAAAAGGAACTTCTTTAGAATGACTCATGAAGTTGTCCTGACAAAAGAGGCAGAAATGTTTCTGGAAAAATTAGATAATTCTACAAGAAAAAGAGTGATAAATAAGTTAGAGCAGTTAAAAGAAAATCCTCAATTAGGAAAGCCATTGACTGCATGCCTTGCTGGATCTTGGAGTTTGAGAATTGGAGACTACAGAGCAATATATCAGATAAAACATAATGAATTGATTGTTGTAGTTATTAGAATAGGCTACAGGAGGAATGTTTATTATTGATTTAACCCATATACTCTGTATCTCTGCTGCGATTAGGAGCTTCACATTTTGTATGTTGTGACTTTGAAGTGGTTAGATACCAGGAAGATTTGAAAATCCATAAAAAGATTAATAAATATGACAAGAAGATTAGAACGTAAAGTGAAAACATTATCTGAAAAACAAAGCGAAAAAAGACTCGTTACAGCAGCGCTTCCATATATCAATAATATTCCTCATCTTGGCCACATAGTCGGATCTCATCTTCCAGCAGATATTTTTGCAAGATACTGCCGTTCAAAAGGATATGACACTGTTTTTGTTGGAGGAACAGATGAACATGGCTCAACTTCTGAAATTGCTGCTGCAAAAATAGGGGTTAATATAAAAGAATTCTCAGATAAATTGCATAATGAGCACAAAAAGATTTATGATTGGTTTAATATTTCTTATGATAATTTTTCAAGAACTTCCCATAAGATTCATCATAAGACTGTTCAGGATTTTTTTAAAAAAATCTATGATAATGGTTTTATAAAACAAGGTAAAATGAAAGTATTTTACTCTCCTTCAGAAGATATTTTCCTTCCAGACAGATATGTTACGGGTAAATGCCCAAAATGTAATTATGAAGATGCAAGCGGAGATCAATGTGAGAGGTGCACATCTGTTCTTGATCCAACTCAGCTTAAAAATCCTAGGTCTACTCTTTCAGGAGGAGAAATAGAAATAAAAGAGACAGATCATTTATTCTTAAAATTAGACAAACTATCTTCAAAATTAAAAAAGTGGATTTTATCAAAAAAAGACTGGAGAAAACAAGTTACAAATTTAGCACTTGGGTGGATAAATGAAGGATTAAAAGAAAGATGCATCACAAGGGATTTAAAATACGGAGTGAAAGTTCCTTTAGAAGGATTTGAAAACAAGGTTTTCTATGTTTGGTTTGAAGCTCCAATAGGGTATGTTTCCTCAACTAAAGAAGCAAGAAAAGACTGGGAATCTTTCTGGAAAGATAAGAATTCAAAGATTTATAATTTTCTTGGGAAAGACAATATCCCTTTTCATACAATCTTCTGGCCAGGAATGATAATTGCAGAAGGAGAATTTAATTTGCCTGAAAAAGTCATTGGATTGCAATATTTGAATTATGAAGGAGGGAAATTTTCAAAGAGTAAAGAGAGAGGAGTGTTCTGTGAAAAACTTCCTGAATTGGATATTGATTCAGATATTTGGAGAGGATATCTTACTCAAATTATCCCTGAGACAAATGATAGTGAATTTAAGTGGAAAGATTTCCAAGAAAGAGTGAACTCAGATTTGATTGGAAATTATGGTAATTTTATCAACAGAACAATTAGTTTTATTAATAATAAATTCTCCGGAGAGATTAGAAAACCCTTAGAAGAAGATTTTACATCAAGGGACAAAAAATTAATCACTACAACAAGGAAAAAGATTAAAAATATTACCGAGTATCTTGAAAAAAGCGAATTGAGAAAAGCTTTTGGAGAGATATTGTCACTGTCAGCAGAAGGAAACAAGTATCTTAATGATAATGAGCCATGGAATTTAATTAAGACTGACCCTGAAAAAGCCAACAGAGTGATGTATTTTTGTGCAAATCTTGGAAGAAGTCTTGCTATACTAAGTGCTCCCTATCTTCCAAATTCTGCAAAGAAAATTTGGAAACAGCTTAACCTGGAAGGCAGTCCAGAAATTCCTGGGATATGGGATAGTGCAGTAGAATTCTGTTTTCCTGAAAAACACAGAATAAATAAGGCAGAGATATTATTTAATCAAATAAAGAAGGAAGATTTAGCTGAAATAAAAAGAAAAGTTTCTAAACCTGCAAATTTGCCAGAGCTCTTTAGGTGACTTCTAATTCTGATATTTGAAATATAAAAGAATATATAAAACAATTTAATTCAGAAAAATTTATAAACAATGGAGTAGAAAAAAAGAAAGCTTTATTACAAGACATTTACTAAAAGTGAAGAAGGTTTTGTTGATTATTAGTTTCTAAAAAGATATCTGGTTATTCACAGAAAGAGATTGAAGTGACTGAGGATTAAAAAACTCAGCACAATTTATTTCTTAGGGCTTATGACCCTTGTTTTTCTTGTTCAGTGCATTTTTTGAAAGTGAAGTGGCTGTGAATAAATGAAGAATAGATAAACTTAAAATTGAGGAAATTCTTAAAGGAGCATGGCAATATACTCTCATTCAAAAATCTCAGCTTTTGAGACCTGCCCGCACCAATATAAGCTGCGTTATATTGACAAGAAAAAGCCTGAAATTCCCACGACTATTGAGGCATTTATGGGAGATATTGTCCATCAGGCTTTAGAGGATTTATATAAAAGAAAAAAATTCAGGCAGAGAGTTTCAAAAGCAAGCTTAATTAAGTTTTACAGGGATTTGTGGAAAAAGAATTATTCTTATGACATTCTGATTGTTAAAAAAGGCCTTAGTGCTGAAAATTACAGGAAAATGGGGGAGAAGTTTCTTTCTGATTATTATGACAGGATGAAGCCTTTTGAAGAGATGACTATCTTAGGGTTAGAAACTCAGGACAAGCTGACTTTGAAAGACGGCAACCAGTGGCATGTCAGAATAGACAAGTTAGGCTGTGATAATGAAGGGAATTATTATGTATGCGATTACAAGACAAATTCAAGAATAAAAGACCAGGAAGAGGCTGATGAAGACAGGCAATTGGCAATGTATTCCATATGGGTTAAAGATAAATTCAAAGATGTTAAATCAGTTAAATTAGTATGGCACATGCTCGCGTTCAACAAAGACATTGTTTCAGAAAGAACAGATGAGCAGCTTGAGAAACTGCAGGAGGATGTTCTTCAGAAGATTAAGGAAATTGAATCAGCGACAGAATTTCCGACTAATGTAACTGCCCTTTGTGATTATTGCGGCTTTAAGGTAGAGTGCCCTTCGTTTAAGCACCAGGCAGAGCTTGAAAAGATTGAAACTGTCAAGCAATTCAAAGAAGACGAGGGAGTTAAGCTGGTTGACAAATACTCAGAGATAAAAACAAAACTCTCTGAGCTGAAAAAAGCAGAGGAAGAATTCAGAGATAATTTAATAAGATATGCAAAGCAATTCAAAGTGGATGTTGTTTACGGCTCAAACCAGAAATGCTCTGTTAAGGAGTTTGAAAAGATTGTCCTGCCAGAAGACAAAGAGGAAAAAGAGAAATTTATTCGGCTGTTGAAGGACAAAGGCTTGTGGGATGAGTTTAGCATGATTAATTTTATGAAATTAAACAGCAAAGTGATTAAAGAAGAGGTTGATGAAGATATTAGTGAAAAACTGGAAAAGGTTAAGGATTTCAGATTAAGCCTGAGCAGGAGGAGGGATGTGGGGGATGAATAAGAAGAAATATAAAAAAGAGGAACTTATTGGAACTACAAATAATTCATGCAAAGGATATACTAACTATTCGTAATGATGAATTAAAGTGGTTTCATAAAATAAAATATGTTTTAAAATGAAGGAATTAGACTTTCAAGAATTAATGGTGGAATTGATTAACAAGAAGCTAAAAGAAAAAAATCTCCTCCGCAAATATATTGCTCGCAAAGGAAAAGCAGTATTGTATGAGTTGACTTTAGATGAAAATCTTAATTTAAATGTAAAAAATCATAAGAAGCCGACAAGAGGACAAAGTGCTTTTGAAACTGATGTAACAATATTTGCTAAAAAATTGGGCGTAGAAGTTCCATTTATAATACTTGAAGTAAAAGACAATATTAGCTCTCATGATATAATAACTTATAGCAATAAAGCTAAAAGACATAAAACAGTATATCCTTTCTTAAGGTATGGTCTTGTTGCTTATGGGATCAATTTTATCCCAATGCGATTTTTCAAACATAACAAAGAGATAGATTTCTTTTTGACATTATCCAAATATCTAAGGGATAGAGAGAAATTATCCTCAATTTTATTTGAATTAGTGAATAAAGAATTTGAGAACTTTGAAAGATTGCAAAAAATATTGCATTCAAAAGAGAAAATGAATTTTTATCAAAAGATACCTATTCTGAAAGATTTTGAGGAATAAAGTGGCTATCTCCTTACCCATCGGATTACATGAAGGTTAGAGTAATGCCAAAGCGTATTATAGTTTGTAGATGGTAAAAAGCTTCTTGAAGTATCTTTAGTAGATAAGCATAATCCTGAGCAAAAGGAGGGATGTTGAGGAGTAGTGAAGTATATATTCATGCTCTTAAATAAAGTAGAAATATTTATAAACCAAAATAGACACGTGTAATATAAAATGGACATGTATACTATAAAATGGACACGGCTTCAGGCAGAGATATTTAGACTTCTTTGTATAAGGGCGGGCCAAAGTCTGAGTTTAAGGGGGATAGCAAGGCCTTTAAAAAGATCTCCTACAGCTGTTTCCAATGCCCTAAGAGATTTGGAAAGAGAAGGGCTGATAAATGTAAAAAAAACAGGCAATATCAGATTGCTTTCTATTGAGCTGAACCGGGATAATGAAAAAGCAATTGAATTAAAGCGTGTTGAAAATCTAAGGCTGATCTATGAGTCTGGTCTTGCAAAATTTTTAGAGGAGACATTTCCAGGAACAACAATAATCCTTTTTGGAAGCTATTCAAGAGGAGACGACACGATAAATTCTGACATTGACATAGCAGTTATAGGAACAAAAGAAAAAGACGTAGATTTAACAAAGTTTGATAAAAAACTTGAGAGAACTATAATGATTAATTTTTATCCGTCATTCCAAAAGATACACAAGCATTTAAGGGATAATATTTTGAATGGCATTATTTTGTCAGGAGGTGTTGATATATGAAGCTGCCAAAAGAATTTGAATATTATCTGCAGAAAGGGGTAATAAAAAAACAGGCTCCAGATAATCCAAGAGCCGAATTTTTAATTAAAGAGTCAGAGAGATCTTTGCAGGGCCTGAAAAATAGGATTGATGTGATGGGGATAGACGAGTTTAATGCAAACTCAATAATAAAAGACTGTTATGACATAATTATGGGGCTGATAAGAGCAAAACTTCTTTTAAAAGGCTATCTGCATCTGGAAATTTTGCCCATGAAGGAGAGGTTTCATATCTTAAAAAATTAGGGTTTCCTGATAATGAAGTATCTTTTTTAAACGAGCTAAGATACTTTAGAAATTCAGTAAATTATTATGGAAAAATCTTAGACAAAGAATATGCTGAAAAAGTCGTCAAATTTCTCAAAAAAATCTTGCCAAAGTTAAGACAATGAACCTGGCAAAAGAGCAAGTCATAGGAATAAATGAAAAACTGGGAAAAGAGTTCAATACTTCTTACGGCCTGGGAGGGAATGCCTCTAACCTGGATTATGCCCTGTCCCTGAAAGATCCCTATGACATAGCCAGATAGATATTGAGAGGACACCCTTTTACAGACGGCAACAAAAGAACAAGCTTTATGGTTTTCATGCTTCTCACAGCAAACAAAACCTACGAGCAGATCCTGCATGATTTCCGGGATGTTTTTGAGAGCCTGGCGAGGTGAAGGGGGGAAAGGGGGAGGAATAGATTTATTAAATAAAAATAATTTGGATAGGATATGGGAAAAGTTAAAAACATAAAATTATTGTATTGGTTATGAGTAAAGAGAAATTGTTTTTTGATAGACTGGAAGAAGTATTTGTAGGATTAGATGTTAAAGGGGATTCTGGCTTTGTTAATCTAATGAGTATAAAAAGAGCTTATTTTATGTAAAGTAAACCTCTAAACTTAACATTTACAAAACCGAAAATTAATTCTACTATGTTTTATTTAATTGTAAAAAGAGGTTGGGCAGTTTTACCTGCCCATAGCACATGAGAT
>JALUUW010000041.1 GCA_027021195.1 Candidatus Pacearchaeota archaeon
AAAGTGCCTTGTCTACTCTCTCCTTAATTTTCTTTTTTGTGTCTCTTGATCTGAATTCTGCCAGCCCTCCGCTTACAGTTACTTTATATTTCTTGAGAATCCTGTCTGATTTTATTGCATTCCTCAGCCTTTCTGTAAACTTCTTTGCTTTTTCAAGTGTTGTTCCTGGAAGAAGAACTACAAACTCTTCTCCTCCAAATCTTGCAGCAGTATCTGATTTCCTTACCTGGTTTTTCAGTACTTTTGCCAGCCTTTTAAGAATCTCATCAGCTTTCATATGGCCGTAAGTGTCGTTTATTTTCTTGAAAAAATCTATATCAATTATAAGCAGTGAAAATGTTCTTTGCCCTCTTCTTACTTTTTCAATCTCCATCTCAAGAACTGTCTCAAAAAATTTGTTATTATACAGGCCTGTTTTTTCATCATGAATTGCTGCTTCATAGAGAAGGGAAACAGACTCATTCATGCTCTTAAAAAGCTCTTCAATTTTTTTCTTAAAGCGAGGATCAAGAGCAGACACCTTTTTTTTCAGCAGTTTATTCATTAAAACAAAAAGAAGGAATGTTATTTAAACGTTTCATTTATCTCTTGTTTATCTCGCTGGTTCTTTTGTATCTTATATAAAGCTTGTCAAGAATGTCCAATATCCTCTGCCTCTCATCTGAGTTCCCAATCCCTTTCCAATCAAGCAGAACAAAATCAACTTCCTCCTCTGTTTTTTCCATTGCCTCCTTTACCATCTCCTCATCTAAAGGCAAGGCATACTGTGGAATAACATGAGAAATTGCAGTATTTGATTTCAGATGAATCTTATTGAAATTAGGGCAGTAGTGGGGCCCTCCAATTCCAACAGCTATCTCATTGTAAGGATTTTCCTTAAAACTATTTATGACTTCTGATAGTGATTTTGCAACAACAAAGGCCGCTTTCCTGTCACTCCATTCTTCCTCTGTTGAGCCTATCTCAACAAAAACGCATGGCTTGTCAATTAAAGGGCCGTGATGAGTGCACTCCAAAGTCAGTTTGTAATCTCTCAGATTGTATTGTCTGATATTCTCATCAAGCTTTTCAAAAAGCTGTTTTTGAAATAACGCTGAACTTCTGCATACCTTTCCTTCATGCCCTCCAAACTCTGCTTTTTTCCAGTTTCCAGGAGCATGAATACTGATAGTTCTTTCTCCTTTCTCTGACTTATGCTTTGAGGCAAATATTACAAAATCATACTTATTAATTTTTTCCAGATCAATATTTTCTGTATAAATTATCTCTTTATCAGAGAGATAAAAGTCAAAGCTTGCTGCATCTTTTTGAAGCCCTGACAAAAGAGGGTTTTTTCTGAATTGCGACATCTGGGCAGTGATATTTATCCCTGCTTTATCAAGCTTGCTTGCAGCCACAAGATACTTTTTATAAACCATAAGATAGATTAAAGCCAGGGATTTATAAATTATTGTCTTGAATGTTTTTACATAAATCTTTACCAAAGATATAAAAACTATTTTCCTCATTTAACAGTATGCTGTACACATTCAAAATCATTATAGGAATCTTAATTCTTTTTCTGGGAATTCCTATTGGAAACTTTCTGGCAGGCCTGACAAAAGAGGAATTAAAATCAGGGCAAATCTGGTTTAAGCTGCTTATTATTTCAAGCTTTTCAGGAGCCGCCATTAGCCTGTTTTTAGAGAGCGACACTCTTTTTTTTAGTTTTTTGTTTATAGCTGTTGTTGCAAGCAGAAGCCTGAATAAATGATTATTCAGGAAAATCATAACTGAGATTAATTCCAAGAGCTCTTTCAATTTCACTTAAAAAAAGCCATCCTCCGGCTTTAACATTCATATCTTTATGCCCCATATACTTTTTTTTCATCATCTGGCAGATTCTTCCAAGATCTTTCTTTGAATAGCTGTCATTATGTGTGATGTCCCTGATAAAGCACCTATAGGCGCTGATAAACGCTTCTATTTTCTTTTCTCCCTTAATGCCATTATTTCTTAATATTCTTTCAGCTGCGCTCTCAATATCTCTTCTTGAATATATCTCTCCCTGTCTACAATACTTGCGGCTTTCCATTTTCTAATAGATTTAATTTTCTCAAGAGATGAATTAGTTTAAAAACCTTTTGGAGAGCTGTTAATAGTGTGTTATCTGATTAATAT
>JALUUW010000042.1 GCA_027021195.1 Candidatus Pacearchaeota archaeon
TCCATCATGCCTTTGATAATAAGTTGTCACCTGTACAGTTTATGATATCATTAAAAGACAAAGAACATTTATTCCCTCAAAAGTGCAAAATTGGGTGGCCTTATACATTGACTTGATTTATATTTTTGTTTCTAATATAATATCTGTGGTCATAATTTAGATTTTTTATATGAAAACTTGGATACAATTGAAGACTATAATGGATAAAAGTTGTATATCTGAGGATGACCAAGATTTAGTGCGGGATTTTTTATTTAGCTTTTCTTTTCCAAAGAGACAGATGCTGCTTGGTATTTTAATAGGATTTGAAGAAAAATTAGAGCTCTTTGTCAATTTAATAAAATATAAAAAAGAGCTTGGAAACTCTTCCGATAAAGAATTGACAGATAAAATATTAGATATGGAAAAAAAAGAACTTGATATTTTAATAAGAAACTTAAAAATATGAAAGAGAATTTTGAAATAGAAAGTGAAGCGGGGGATATTGATTTTACAGAAACTGAGCAGGAGCCGGGCATTGAGTGCCTGGAAATTGCAAATGAATATCTTGATGAAGTTCAAGATAAGGAGGTAGAAATGTTTATGAAAGCTGAAGAGGCTTTAGACGGCTTAACTTCCAAGGAGTTTAGGAGTAAGCCGGCGGCAGCGCTTTTGGCTTTCTCCCTTTTTGCTAATGCAAGTACCGCTTTTGCAGGTGATTCAAAAGATAATGATTTTAATCTTCCTGATTTTTCTTATAATGGTATTCCGGCAAAGGTTGAGAAAAGAGATTCTGAATTTTTTTCTTCTTTTTTGTCAAAATTTATCAAGAAGTTTGAATTTTCATATTCGGAGCAATCTCGTTATTTATCGGATAATCCTTCTGATATTTTGAGTCTTGACAGGAATGGTCCTGTTGCAACAAAAACGGCCAAAGCCAGTACTTTTTCAAGTGAGGCTCTCAATACTTATAGGGGGCGCTTTGAATCAAGAAAAATATTTTTAGATTCATTGAGATCTTCAGGCGATGCGGAGGAGTTTTTTAAGGGATTGCGGGAAATGTCTTCTGAGCTTTCAGATGATGAAAAACTGGCTTTTTTACAGAATCTTGGAGAGACCCTTGGTATTACTTACAATTATGATATGTTGGAGAATGAACAATATATTCAGGTCTCTGATGAAAAAATGTTTGAGGCGGCAAGAGCCTATTGGTTGGACGGTAAATTAATAAGAACAGGAATTTGCGGGAATATTCATACCTTCCAAACAAGAACTGCCAATGCATTGGGTTTGTCCAGTTGGCTTGAAAGCGGTTCAATGAAAGATATTGGACATGTTGTTTCGGGTCTTGTTGCAAATATCAACGGAAAAGATCAGATTATTTTTAATGATTATGGAAAGATGATTTTGACTGATACTGCGGATTATTCCAAAGCTCTTGGAATCCTTGAGAGGCACCTTGGCAGAGTTGGTGTTTTTAATTCATTTGTTGCTAATGACGCTGAAGTTCTTTTTCCTGTAAAAAGTGAAGCTCAGGAAATAGTTGAGTATGCTTCCGGAATGCGAAAAACGGAAACCAGGCTTTCGAATTCCCTTGAAAGCGGGAAGATGAGGAGTGAAGATGGCTTAAAAGTGAGAATAACTCCAGAGTTTAAGGAAGTTAGTGTTGATAATGGCTATGTTGGTTTGAGTCATTTCAAATTTGAAGATGTTAACAACAGCCCTTATCAGGCTATTGAGAGAATGGAGGCTTCTCGTTTTACCGCTAGGCTTAAAGGTGAAAAACTGGCTGTTGAATCCAATGCAACCATAATTAATATGAGGCTTAAAGATCTTTATGATGGAAACATTGATCTTAAAGAGCTTGTTGTAAGATTGGCCGCTGATTATATTGATAGCCACTCTTTTACTGCAAGAGAATATGGAGATTTTCTTTTTAGTTATGGTGCAACCTTGCAGACTGCAATTAGAACCCCTATGGAAAAAGATGAGAGAGATGCTACATCTGCTATGGCTGAGGCGGGGATGGGTGCAAGACTTACCTATATTCCAAGAGGAAGTTCAGGGAAGTTTTATATCGGTGCGTCTGAAATATTTAGGGGGCAAGCCGATAATTTTCAAGATCAAGAAGTGATATTGAAAGAGGCGGAAAGAACCT
>JALUUW010000043.1 GCA_027021195.1 Candidatus Pacearchaeota archaeon
AGTTTACAGAAAGGCTGAGGAATGCAATAAAATCAGACAGGATTCTCAAGAAATATAAAGTAACTGTAAGCGGAGGGCTGGCAGAATTCAGATCAAGAGACACAAAAAAGAAAATTAAGGAGAGAGCAGACAAGGCACTTTACAAGGCAAAAAAATCAGGAAGAGACAGGTTTGTTGCTGAAAATACTTGATAATAATTCAGTGGAATTTAACAATAAAATAAGAGGGCTTTGAGAGATGGCTGATGCTGGATAATTGAAGAATTGTTCTTTCCGACAGGAATATTAAGGTGTTGACGCCCTGGGCAGGAATCGAACCTGCGAGCCCCGAAGGGCCTGGATATTTGCGAACAAATCAATTAATTCGTAGCAATCCAGTGCAATACCATTATGCGACCAGGGCACGAAATTATCTATGATTCTTGGTTTTAAAGCTTATCGCATGTTAAAGGAGATATGAAATAAGTTAAGCGGAATTGCTTTTCAATAGCGGGGGTGGGATTTGAACCACACGACCTCCGGGTTATGGGCCCGACGAGCACTCCAGACTGCTCCACCCCGCTATAATTAGATTATTTTATCTCTAACTGAGAGATACGGCAGATTTTTAAACTTAACTGATAGTTCATTCATATGCTAACTCTTGGAATTGATGATGCTGGAAGAGGGCCTGTAATAGGCCCCATGGTTCTGGCAGGATGTCTTATTGATGAAAAAACAGAGGTTGAGTTAAAAAAATTAGGAGTCAGAGACAGCAAGCAACTGACAGAAAAAAGAAGAGAGTTTTTGGCTGAGAAAATAAGGGAAATGGCAGAAACATTTGAGATAGTTCTTTCCTTCCCTTCTGAGATAGATAAAAAAAACCATCAAGGGATTGATCTGAATAAGCTTGAAGCAATAAAAGCAGCAGAGATAATAGACAAAATAAATAAGCCTCCGAGAACTAACAGCAGGATAAAAGTTATTGCTGACTGCCCTTCTCCAACAATCTCAAAATGGAAAGATTTCTTAAAAACAAGGAT
This sequence comes from Candidatus Pacearchaeota archaeon, assembly GCA_027021195.1. Lineage (GTDB taxonomy): Archaea > Nanobdellota > Nanobdellia > Pacearchaeales > GW2011-AR1 > JALUUW01. Next base: position 1,022 of record JALUUW010000043.1, read on the forward strand.
TGGGAATTTATCCAACCTTGAAATATGCTGCGAGCACAAAGCAGACAGGAACCATATCAGCGTGTCAGCAGCCTCGATACTTGCAAAGAGCGAGAGAGAAAAAGAAATGTCAAAGCTAAGAAAGAAATACGGAGAGGAAATAGGCTCAGGATACACTTCTGATCCTTTAACCTGCAGGTTCCTGGAAAAATATTCTCTAAAGTATGAAAAAGACGGAATTTTCAGGCAGACATGGGATACCTGGAAGAGGGCATGCTTAAAAAAAGAACAGAAAAAACTTGATTTCTGAAAATTCCTGAAAAAGCATGAATAAGCTAAAGCAGAAATCTTTATTAACTCTTTTTTTCTCGATTTGCAATGGTAGAAATAAATAATGACAATCTTGAAAATGCCCTTTCAGGCGGAGATGCCTCATCAAAAAATCAACCGCAAATATCAAAAGAAGAAGAAATAGGGTTCCATAATGGAGCTCTAAACACTTTGGCTAATGAGAGAAACGAATTACTCAAGATGATTCAGAATGTTGAGATGATTATGCAGGCTCATTTAAAGAGGCTTGAAGAGCTTGGTGTTAAGATAGAGCAGAAGAAAAAATAATATCTGTTTTCTTTGGAACTGTTGCAGAACATAAAGTTATAATCATTGAATGATTTTAACATTCTAAGGAAAAAACCGGATTAATATTAATCACCTAGCGCTGTCAGCCTGTTTTTCAGATTCATTTCTTTTTCTTATTGCAAAGCTTTCTCCGTTGTTTTCAGAAGCAAGAATTATCTCTTCTGCAAGACCTTGAGCAATATTCTTCTTTTTGTTAAATGCTCTGTCAGATGCTCCGTGGACAATATGCTTTAAAGCCAGATTGACTCTTCTTAGAGGGGAAACATCAACTGCCTGAGGATATCTTGCTCCTCCATATTCAATTACTGTCACTTCGTCTTTTGGTGCAGAGTTCTCAATTGCATTGACAAGAACCTGAACAGGGTTTTTTCCTGTTCTTTTTTCTATGATTTTGAATGCTTCCAGAACAGTTTTCATATTCTTAGAATATTTCCCTGTAGATCTTCCAAGAATAATTCTGTGCTTTTTCCCCCTGTGTCCTGCAACAGCAAGCTTATTCATAAGCCTTTCAACAATATTGACTTTGGTCTGCCCGAACTTTTGAGTGTTTCTCCCGTAACTTTTTAGTATAAGTTTTGACTGCAGGTTTATAACCGGCTTTAATCCTGGGTCTTCCACCTTTATCTCGCTGAGGTCATAAATATCAAATATCTTAAATTCAGGCAACTTTGCTGTTTTTTGTTCCATCATCTTATCTTCTACCTTTTTCTATTTTTCCTTTAACCAGTCTCTGCAAAGGCTGGTCATTTACTTTAGTGACTTTGAATCTCACACCAGGAATGTCTCCTTTACTTCTTCCTTGCTTTCCCCCTATTCTTTCAATTATCACTTCATCATGCTCGTCAATGAATTTTTGCGCGAGGTTGCCTGGGATAAACGCAGTAACCTGCTTGCTGTTTTTTGTAAGCTGGACTCTGCAGCACTTTCTCATTGCAGAATTTGGCTGTTTTGCCTCTTTCTGCACTTTCTGAAGAACTATTCCTTTTGCCTGATTAGCGCCCTCAAGAGGGTCAGACTTTGCATAAAGGTCCAGAGTTCTCACTTTGTATTTCCTGTCTTTCCATCTGAATTTCTTTCTTTTCTTTATCTGCTTTAATGCGTTTTTCAATCCCATTTTTCCTGAATTTTTAGAATTTAAGTTACAAATATTCTTAATAAAATTAGTTTTTAAAGTTATTGTTTGTGAATATTGCTCCTCCTGATTTTCTTAAACTTTTTTATAACAACCATGAAAAAACATAATTTGTCAGACAATCTTAAGCTCTTTTCCAAAAAAATCCTTTACTACTCTCTGCAGCTCCAAAAGCCTTCTCTTGTTCCTGCCAATTAATGCTGCCTTGCTTCCTGTTCCTGCAGTAATTATTATCTCATTATCTTTAACTTCAAAATCCTTAAATGTAACCGGGCTTACAACAGCCTCTATAAAGATCCTTGCATCCTGAATTCCGCGAGGGCTTGGGATAATTTTTATTTTTTTTCTCAGAATTTCGCTTATTTTTTTCACATTCCTTCCTTCTTCTCCAATTGCTCTTGAAACCAGATTTTTAGGGACACAGAAAATTATCGCTTCATTATATTTAAAGCAGAATCTCGTGGCTATTTTTGTTGTCTTGCCAAACAAATTCAGATATCGCATGTCCTGCATGTCAATTGTATTCACCATCTTATAGAATTTGTAAAGGGAATTGTTTTATAAAGTTATTGATGCCAGAGTTTAATATTATTTTGCGCTTTTTTCAACAACCTCTTTTTCAGCTGTTTTCTTTTCAGAATCTTTTTTTATCAAGGGCCCTATAACTTTTACTAAAAGCCCCGGAAGCCCAGTGCCTATTGGAACAGGCTGGTTAAGGATTATGTTTTCTATAACGCTTGTGAGTTTGTCTTCTCCTCCTTTTATTGAGGCATTAACAAACTGCTTGACAGGAGTTTCAAATGTAGCTCTTGCAAGTATTGATGATTTCTGCGCAATAATTCCCATTCTTGTTATTCCCTTGACAATTCCTGTATTTGTCATTGCATCAGCTACGAGGTCAAGATGCCTTATATCAATATCAAGCCCTTGGGTATTAATAACCTTTTTTATCTCTTCAACTATAAGCTGTCTTGCAGCCTCAATTCCAAAAACGCTCGCAACCTCGTATAGGTCGTTTGAGATTGTTTTGCTTGCATTAACTTCTTTTAGTTCAATTATTTTCTTCAGATTTGTTCCAAGAGTTACAACAACGAAATCTTTCTCTCTTTTTACAATTAATATCTGCTTTATTCCCTTTACTCCAGAGATTATTGTTTTCTTTACTTTCTCCTTCAGCTTATAAATTTCTTTGAAGCTCAAGTCTCCTGTGTTTAGAACTATTGAGTCTGTCTTTTCTGTTGCCTTAAATCCAAGATTATTGAGCTTTGTAACAACTGTCTTTATTGATGTATGCGCTTGTTTTAATCCTTCTTTGTCAATTTTTATCTCTATTTTTTTATCACTGAAATTTATGTTAATTTCAGATGCAATATCTTCAACCTCAACTTCCTTTATTTTTTCTGCAAAGGCTTTTGCATCTTTTTCATTATTATAGTCCTTTCCCAGATATATCTCCATCTTTGGAGATGAAGGCTTTTTCCTTGCATCAAGAATTTCTATAAGTCTTGGAAGACCCATGGTAATCTGCATCTCCTGCACTCCTGCGAAGTGGAATACATTAAGCGCCATCTGTGTTGACGGCTCTCCAAATGACTGTGCCGTTACAATTCCTATTGCTTCTCCAGGATCAATTTTTCCTTTTGTATGAAGCTTTGCAACATCAAGCCCATCTCCCCCATATTCAAACTGGATAAGGTTGTTGTTGCTGTCTCTTATTGAACCGTCATATTCTACTCTGAGGTCTTGAAGAGCATTTGCAAGCCTTCTGTAGAGATATCCTGATTTTGGAGTTCTTAGTGCAGTATCCATTAATGAGTCTCTTCCTGTAATTGCTCCAAAGAAAAACTCATCAGGTCTTAATCCCTTCATGAATGAGCTGTTGATAAATCCTTTTGAAATAGGTGATAAGTCTCCTTTTTCAAAAAATGAGAGTGTTCTTTTATTGTATCCTATATCAACTCTCTTGCCCCACAGGGCCTGCTGTCCAACGCAACATGCTATTTGAATAATATTAAGAATATTTCCTCCTCCTCCGGAGACTATCATATGGTTTACTGGATTGTCTTTAGGGAATTCCTTTCTTACTATCTCCCCTATCTTTGTTCTTACCTCATTAAGTATCTGAAGAATTCTTATCTCTCTTGATTCCTCATTTGTTTTTCCGGGTATGATTTCAAGAGTTCCTTTGTTATACATTTCAATCACCTCTTCTGTCTTTTTCTCAGCCTTTTTGATAATTTCGCTTCCTGCATTAACTACCTTCTCATCCAAATCAAGGTCATTAAGAGAGATTGTTATGCCTCTGTCAGACAAGTAATTCTTCCCAATGTTAAAGGCATTCCTTATGACCTCTATTGTCTTGTCTCTTCCAATCATCCTGTCAAGGTCCTTGATAAGCTCTCCTCCTTCGTCTCCGAAGCTTGTTTTGTCTATCTTTCCATTTACAATCTTTCCGTCTTTAATAGTTATTGAATCATTTGAGAAATTGATTTTTGGAAAGATGGTTGAAAATGCTTCTGCACCTGAAACAGCTTTCTTTGAAAACTGCGTAATGACTCCTGACTGGTATAAGATCTGTGTTGCATAGTCTGCTGAAAAAGTTCCAAGTCCAAATAAATAGTTTCCAGTAATAGCATCAGCATCACACCCAAGAAGATTGGTGTTGTTTTTTGGAGAGATTAGGTTTTTCTTTACATTAAGAAGTATTTTTGCTTCTGCTCTTGCCTCTTCTGTCTGAGGCGAGTGAATGTTCATTTCATCACCGTCAAAATCTGCATTATAAGGGAATGTTACTGCAGGATGAAGCCTGAAAGTTCTTCCTGGAAGAACTCTTACAAAGTGAGCCATCAGGCTTCCTCTGTGAAGGCTCGGATGCCTGTTAAACAAAACAATATCTCCGTCCTGAAGATGTCTTTCAACCTTATATCCCTGGCTTATCTCATTTATAATCTCTTCTTTTAGCTCTGAAGTTATTTTTTTCCTTTTTCCATCAGGCCTGACTACATAATTTGCTCCAGGATACTCTTCCCCTCTCTCAATCAGCTTTTTTAGTTTCTCAATATTTGTGTCATTAACAGTCTCGGCAACAGTTACTACTTTTGCTATCTCATAAGGGACTCCTATCTCATTAATATCTATAGAAGGGTCAGGGGAGATTACTGTTCTTCCTGAATAGTTTACTCTTTTTCCTGCAAGATTTTTTCTGATTCTTCCTTCTTTCCCTTTAATTCTTTCTGTAATTGTCTTTAACGGCTGTCCGCTTCTGTGTCTTGCAGGAGGAATTCTTGCAACAGTATTATCAAAGAAAGTAGTGATATGGAATTGCAGCAAATCCCACAAGTCTTCTATAATTACTTCAGGCGCTCCTGCATTAAGGTTTTCCCATAGCCTCTGGTTTGCCCTTATTACATCAGAAAGTTTATGTGTTAAATCATCTTCGCTTCTTTCTCCTGATTCAAGAATTATGCTTGGCCTCACTGTTACAGGAGGAACTAAAAGGGATGTCAAAACAGCCCATTCCGGCCTGCAGGTTTCTGGATTTACACCTACTTTTTTAAGCTCGTCATCAGGAATGTTTGTAAGCATCTCTCTGATTTTTGTAGGAAATATTCTTTTCTTTCCCATGTAGAAATTTGTCGGCTTGTCAAGCTTGATTTTTTCATTGCTGAATCCGCAATGAGGGCACTTTTTAGAATCTTTTGCTTTTTTTGCCCTCTGGCTTGGAGAGTATTTTTTCAGGTCTTTGTCGGAAATCATCAGCTTCCCGCAGTTGTGGCAGAAACATCTAAGGCTCATTTCAATTAAAGGAACATATTTCAGGTGTATAGCAGGTCTTGCCAAATCAATTCTTCCGGGATGCCCAAGGCACTCCTTCAGTCTTCCTCCGCAGGTTCTGCACTTGACTCCGGGATCAATTGCCCCCAGCCTTAAGTCCATTAATCCCCCGTCTACAGGATATCCGTCAATATCATATAACTCCGGTGTTACAATTTTTGCCGTGGATATTCTTTTAATCTGCTCTGGACTGAATAGGGAAAACCTTATTCCTCCTGCTTTTTTTCTTATTGCTTTCATCTTGTAATTTATTCATATTTGTTTTTTAATTTAAAAGTTGTGTGAACATGCAGTCCCTGCAGCTCTTCCAACAGCAGTTTGAATGCATACGAAACTTCTATTGGCTCAGCATCCTCGCTATTGCATATAGGGCACACTATTTTGTTTCTTATTGAGTCTTCTATAGCAATTGATCCGCACTTTGTGCATATCTGCAGTATAACTTTATCAGAATCATACCTTTCTTTTAATGTAAGTGATGCACCATGGGCAACCAGTGCCTGTTGCTCCATCTCTCCAAGCCTTAATGCCCCTCCTCTTGCTCTTCCTTCTATAGGCTGTCTCGTTAGCAGAGCAACCTTTCCAAGAGCTCTTCCGTGCATCTTGTTTGCAACCATATATTTCAGCTTTAAGTAGTAAAGACTTCCAATAAATATTTTAGCAGTCATCATCTTTCCTGTAACTGCATTATACATTGTTTCCTTTCCATCAAGCCTGAATCCAAGCTCTTTTAACTGATTCTCAAGGTCCTTTTTGCTTTCTCCTGAGAAAGGGGTTCCATCAACAATTCTTCCTCTCAGACATCCTACTTTTCCTGCAAGCAGTTCCAGCAGGTATCCTACTGTCATTCTGCTCGGAAGACCATGCGGATTGAATATTATATCAGGCTTAATGCCTTTTGAAGTAAAAGGAACTTCATCTTCAGGAATAATCAGCCCTACAACTCCTTTCTGTCCGTGAGATGTTGCAAACTTGTCTCCAAGCTCAGGAATCCTGTGGTCGCGTGTTCTTACCTGGACAATCTTATTTCCCTCTTCATCCTTGGTTATAAAGACAGCATCAACAGTTCCTTTTTCTTCCTGTCTCATTGTAACGCTCGCCTCTTTTTTAGCTCTTACTGTAATCTCTCTTGCCTCTGACAGGAATTTAGGAGGCGATGTTTTTCCTATCAAGACCTCTCCCTCGTCAATATTTGCCTCTGGTTCAACAATGCCATCATCTTCAAGATGTCTGTAGCTGGCTTCCATCTTGTATCCTGAAGTGTCTTTTTCAGGAATTCCGATGTGGTCTTTTAATCCTCCGGCATAGTTCATCTCAACTGCAGAGTAAGGTCTGAAATAGAAACTTCTTCCAACCCCTCTGTCCAGACTCCCTTTGTTGAATACCAAAGCATCTTCCATATTGTATCCTTCATGAGTCATAATTGCAACTATCAGATTCTGTCCTGCAGGATAAGTGTTTAAAGTATCGTAAACAAAGCTTCTTACTATCGGCTTTTGAGGGTACTGAAGTATGCTAACGTCAGTGTCAAGTCTGCATAAGTAATTTGCAGAATACAACCCAAGAGCCTGTTTTTGTGTTTTACTTCCCCTGTTTAATCTTGAGCTTTGATCATGATTTCCATACGGAACAAGGCTTGTAACAACTCCAAGCAAATCCATAGGATCTATTTCAAGGTGCGTATGCTTTGGAGTGAGCTCCTCCTCGTATAAAGCAACCAGAGTGTTTTCCTCTTCTGCAGCGTCAAGATATTCTATAATCTGCTGTTTCACAAGATCATTCCATTTTATATTCCCTTTTTCAAGCTGTATGAGATGCTCTTTTTTGAGCCTTGGAACGCCATTATCAACTATTATCAAAGGTCTTAATACTCTGCCTGATTCTGTGGAAATTGAAACTGTCTTGAAATCAGGATCATTTCTGACACTCATTTCCAGAGGAAGCTCTCCCCTTGCTCTTTTTTCTTTTATTTTCTTTACAAACTCCTCGGAATTGCTTATGCTTCCTATAAATCTTCCGTTGAAAAAGACATCAACCCCATCTACTCCTTCTTTGTTCAGGCCATCTGACTCAAGATCTTTAATAAACTTCTCCTCATCAAGATTGACTCTTGTGGAAATCTTGCTTAATATCGCAAGGTTCTTTCTTAATCCTATTTCAGTTCCTTCTGGAGTTTCTATAGGGCAGAATCTACCATAATGCGTCGGATGAAGTGTACGCGCCATAAAATTCTCCTGTTCGCTCGGAAGCATGCTTGAAACTCTCTGCAGCTGAGAGATTGTTGCAAGATAGTTTGTCTTGTCTATATTCTGTGTAACCCCTGTTCTTTCTCCTGTCCAGCTTCCAGTTGCAATCGCAGACTCCACTCTATGAGAGAAGAGGGTTGATTTTGCTATTGTCTTAATTGAAAAGAATTTTTTTCTTTTAGCAGACTTCTGAAGCGAATACTGGATATCTCTAATTAATATTCCAAGATTAACTCTGAACAGGTTAGTAAGAAGGTCTCCTGAAAGCCTGACTCTTTTGTTCGCATAATGGTCTTTATCAGTTCTTAACTCAGGATTTTCCTTTGCAATTAAAAACTGCTTTATCAGCTTGCAAAGAGTTACTGCTTTTTTTATTCTGTCTTCTTTTCTCTGCCCTATATGCGGAAATAAATAGGAATCAATTCTCTGATTTACTCTGTCAATAATCTCTTTTTTTGTCCCTTGCAGAGATGTCTTTTCAGCAATGTACATTATTGCGTCTTCGCTTGTTGCAAGATCAACAAATTCATAAAGATTCACAACAACGCTGTCTGTTTCTTTCCCTATGTATTTCGCAATATCGGATTCTTTAACAAGCCCAAGAGCCTTCAAAATAACTATTGCAGGAAGATCCTTGA
>JALUUW010000044.1 GCA_027021195.1 Candidatus Pacearchaeota archaeon
TGGCTTTATAACAAAGGAATCAACGGAGCTACAATCTATGCAACAAATACAGATGCCCTGCACCTCAGTGTTACAAAGGCAGATGACAAGCTTCTTCTTGGAAAAGAGCTGACAAGAGGGCTTGGAGCCGGCGGAAAGCCAAAAGTAGGAAGAGAGGCTGCAAAAGAGGCTCTTGCAGAAGTGAAAAAAGCAGTTTCAGGAGCAGACATGATATTTGTTGTTGCAGGAATGGGTGGCGGAACAGGAACCGGTGCAGCGCCTGTAATTGCACAGCTTGCCAAGGAAACTGGTGCTGTTGTTATTGGCGTTGTTACTATGCCTTTTGACTCTGAGAAAGCAAGAATTGACAAAGCAGAGTTTGGATTGCAGGAGCTGAGAGACGTAACAGACACCTGCATTGTTCTTGACAACGACAAGCTTGTAGATATTGCCGGACAACTGCCTATTGAACAGGCTTTTGCTGTTGCCAATGAGCTGGTGAGTACTATGATTAAGGGAATTGTTGAGACCATAACTCTTCCAAGTTTAATTAACTTGGATTATGCAGATGTTTCAGCAATTATGAAAGATGGCGGTGTGGCAGTTATTGGTATTGGTGAAGCAGATACGCAAGACCGTGTTATGGAAGCTGTTAAGCAAGCCCTTACACATCCTCTACTTGACGTGGATTATAAAGGTGCTAGCGGAGCTCTGATACACGTGACTTGCGGTCCTGACCTTAAGCTTGAAGAATTTGACGTCATAGGAAGAACAGTTTCTGAGAACCTGAGCCCTGAAGCACAGGTTATAATTGGCGCAAGAATCAGCAAGGATTTTACTGGAAAGGTCAGAGTTATAACCATTATGACTGGAGTCAAGAGTCCTTATGTATTGGGAAAAGCCGTAGAAGAGCAAGCACTACCTGTCTCTAATGAAGTTTCTGACTTGGGGATAGAGGTGTGGAGATAAATCTGTAATCAATTTTTATCCTCTGGGGAAATCCCTCAGAGGGATTTTATTTTTTTAATTATTTTTATTAAGAAATCAGTAATTTTATGTATAAATTGTTTTTTGAGGATTCATTTTTTTGTTTTTGTATTTGTTAAAGTAAAGAATATTGTCAATATCAATTTTCCTCTTTTTTTGCTTTTTTCCTCCAATAACTTTTGATTCATATCCTACTGGAAAGAATGCCTCTACTTCAATATCTTCTGGAATTTTTAGAATTTCCTTTACTATTCTGTCCACAAAATACCCTATCCAGCAAGTTGCAAGCCCTTTTTCTTCAATTTTTAAAAGAAAGTTCTGGATTGCAGCTCCTGCCTGCTGTTTAAGATACATCTCCCCTCTTTCACCATAAGCATTCAGTGTCATTGAAGGATTTGAGCAGAAAACAACAACATAATGAGCCTCTGCAATAAAATCCTGCTGGGAGGCATCTGCAAGCTTTTTTATTTTTTCTTTTTCGTCCACAAGAATAATTTTTAGTGAATAAATATCTCCTGCCATTGGCGCATATCTTGCAGCATCAATACACTCAATAATATCTCTCCAATCCGGCTTTTTATCACTAAAACTTCTTGTGCTTTTTCTTTTCTTAATTGCCTCGTCCAACTCCATTCATTAGAGAGGCAACTCAATTATAAAAGGTTTTTGCTATCAAAAATAATATGAAACGTCCCCGCGAGGACTCGAACCTCGGACACCATGGTTTCTGTATTGGAAACAGAACATTTAACAGCCATGCGCTCTACCAACTGAGCTACGGGGACTTGGAATTTGGAGTGTAATTTTATTTTTAAAACTTGTTGTTTTTTACTTTAAACCCAAATCCCATACTGGCTTTACCTGATGTTTCTCAAGAAAACTATAAACATTTGACTGCTTTGCCCCTCTTATAATGGATATTATTGCTTCAATTGCATTCTCAATATATTCAGGATGTCCTATTATTCCTACGCTATTGTCCTTTATCTCAAAATAACATTTTGTTAACTGATGAAGAGTTTTCAGAGTCTTTCCTCTTCTTCCTATGATTCTTGCCTTTATTCTTTCAATATCTTTTCTTTTAGTATAATCTTTTATG
>JALUUW010000045.1 GCA_027021195.1 Candidatus Pacearchaeota archaeon
ATCCTAAAGGCATTCAGGGAAGCTTTAGGTTTGTCAGCAGGGTTTACAATTATTTTGAAAATCTTAAATTAGGAGAGACAGATAACAAAACAGAAAGCAAATTAAACAAAGCAATAAAAGAGATTACAGAAGATGTTGAGAATTTCAGGCACAATCTTGCAGTAATCAAGATAAGGGAGTTATTTGGCTATCTTTCAGAGAGAGATATTGACAGGAAAACTGCGGAGAAATTCCTGAAGCTGTTGCATGTCTATTGCCCGTTTGTAACAGAAGAACTTTGGAATAAATTAGGGAATAAAGCTTTTATCTCTTTGGAAAAATGGCCTGTTGCTGATGAAAGCAAAATCGACGAAGAATTGGAAAAGCAGGAAGAGGCTGTTGAAAAGCTTATTGAAGACATTAACCATATTGCAAGATTGATGAAAGAAAAACATGGAAAAGAGGAAAAAAAGGCGTTTGTTTATGTTCTGCCGAATGAAAAGAAAGGGTTTGCCGATAATCTTGACTTAATTAAAAAGAAGACTAATCTGGACATAGAGATTTTTGCAGTCAGTGATAAAGATAAATACGACCCTGAAAACAAATCCAAAAAAGTAAAGCCCGGAAGGCCGGGAATCTATCTTGAAGGAGATTAGATAGCTTTTTATAATTCTTTTCATACATGGATTTATGATTGATGAAAGTGGAGGGTATTATGATGAAAAAAGAGGCCAGTTGCTTCCATTTGTGCTAAAAAAAGGAAAGCCTGCTAAGAAGGAAGAAAACCCTTTTAAGCTAAGAGGCCTTGAGTATATGAGGAAACACTTTCTTGTTTTGATTTTGGCTTTTCTTTTTCTTTTAGCTATAGGAGTGTATTTTTTTAAATCTAATTCCTCCGCCAAACAAGATGACGATGCTTTGATTTGTGGCGATGGAACTTCTTACGGAGAGTGCTCTTTAAGAAAGCCTTATTTCTGCCTAAACGGGACTTTAGTGGAAAAGGCATCGATGTGCGGATGCCCTGAGATTCTAAAAAAGAAAGGAGATTCATGCCTCTCAAAATACCAGACAGGCCCAATTAACATAACTCTTAACTATCTTCTAAGAGGAGAGGAAAGGGAGATAAACTTTACAATTTATAAGGGCATGGTTGATTATATTTCAGATCTTTCAAAGACCCTTCCTTATAAAAACGGAGAGATGCCTTCGAGAAGGGACTTTAAGCTTAGAAATATTAATGAGCCTGAACAGAGAGAACTCCTTTTGCCTCTTGTTACAAAAATACAGAATATCGCCAAAGACAAGGAAGAGCAGATGAGAATTGCCGTAAGCATTGTTCAGCATATTGAGTTTGGAGCGTCTGACAAAATTATCCGGGTGGGGCCCCGTCAGAAAGTTAACTATTCGAGGTATCCTTATGAGGTTCTTTATGATGGAAGAGGGGTTTGCGGGGAGAAGTCAGAGCTCCTCGCGTTTTTGTTAAAAGAGATAGGGTATGAAGTTGTTTTCTTCTATAATAAGCCGGAGAATCACGAGGCTCTTGGAATAAGGTGTCCCATAAAATACAGCCAGTATGTATTTAATGATACTGGATATTGTTTTATTGAGACAACCGGCCCTTCAATAATTAACGATAATGAAATTGAATATGTTGGAGGGATAAAGCTTTTTTCAGTGCCAGAAGTAATTCCCATCTCCGAAGGGGATTCTCTTGGAGAGAATCTTTATGAATACAATGATGCCGAGGAATGGAAGAAAATAAGGAGAATCTTGGATGAGAGGGGCAAAATCAGTTTTTTTAAGTATCTCCGATGGAAAAAACTCCGGGACAAGTATGGAATCGGCGGAGAGTATAATATTTAGGATTGCTTCTTGAGAGAGTTATTTAAATACGCAGCCGCATGCCTTCACTCAAGAACTGCCTTGATCCTTCTCACTCCAGCACTCGAGGATTCTTCTTTTTTAATTTTGAATTTTTTTCCTCCTTCAGAAAGCTCTTTTGTATTTTTTACATGGGGGCCTGCGCAAATCTCTTTTGAGAAGCCACCTATTGTA
>JALUUW010000046.1 GCA_027021195.1 Candidatus Pacearchaeota archaeon
ATCAAGAGCAAGTTCTTTTCTTTTTCCATTAACTTTAACTCCAAAGTCAACAGGGGTGCTCACTTTTTCTGAGTTTTTGACTGCTTTTTTTAGTTCATCTATTAAATGCAATTTGTCTTTTAAATACTTGTTTTGAGCTCCCAGGTTTTTTCCTTTTGCAATCAGGCATAATTGTCCAAAGAGACCGCATGTCAGCATTCTGCTTTCTTTTAACACCTTAAGCAGCCTAATATTGTCTTCTGGTTTTGCACCTCCAAGAATGAACAATGTGCTTTTGTTTTTTATTTTAATCTTTTTTAATGCATTAACCTCTTTCTCCAAAATCCTTCCTGCGCAAGACTGCAGATAGTTTGGGAATTCTGTGATTGAAGTATGATTTCTGTGGCATACTGAAAAAGCATCATTAACATAAATATCCGACAAAGGAACAAGATTTTCAATTATTTTATTTGGCCTTTTATCTGGTTCAAACTCATCTTTTAAAAACCTTATATTCTCAAGCAGCAGCGCTTTTCCTGGTTTTAGGCTTCTGATTTTATTCAAAGCCCTCTCTCCTATTATGTCAGGGACAAATTCTATTTTTGTGAGCCTGTTTAGAAGCCTGGCATGCTCTTTCAAACCTATAAAATCATTTTCCCCAGGCCTTCCTTGATGGGCAAGGATAACAACCTTTGCTTTTTTTTTCTTCAGCTCCTTAATAGTTTCTGCGCTTTTCCTGATTCTTTCAGACATTAAGACTCTTCCATTAACTATATCAGAATTGATATCTGTTCTTAGAAGAACTGTTTTGTTTCTGAAATTAAGGTCAGAAATGGTTTTCATTTTATTTTAGATTTTTTATCATATTCAAAATATCAACCATTCTTGAACTGTATCCGTATTCATTATCATACCATGCAAGAATCTTTACAGCATTTCCAAGAACCTGTGTTGAAAGCCCGTCAATAATTGAAGAATGGGTATTTTTTATTATATCACTTGAGACAATCTCTTCTTCTGTATATTGCAAAATTCCATTCAGCTTCCCACGGGATGCTCTTTTAAGAGTTTTATTTATCTCTTCTTTGGTCACGCTCTTTTTCAGCTCAGCCACAAAATCCACAATGCTTCCTGAGGCAACTGGAACTCTTAAAGCAAGACCGTCAAGCCTTCCTTTCATTTCCGGAATAACTTCTCCTACAGCACTTGTTGCTCCGGACGTTGTAGGAACAATGTTTATTGCTGCTGCCCTTCCTCTTCTAAGCTTTTTATGAGGGGCATCCAGCAATTTTTGGCTTGTGGTATAAGCGTGAATTGTTGTCACAAATCCCTTTTTAATTCCAAAACTATCATTAAGAATTTTAACAACAGGAGCAAGACAATTAGTCGTGCAGCTTGCAACTGAAATTATTCTATGGCTTTTTTTAAGAAGATTCCCATTCACTCCAAGAACTATTGTAATGTCTGGATTTTTTGCTGGTGCAGAAATAAGAACCCTTTTTGCTCCTGCTTTCAGGTGCTTCTCGGCATCTTCCCGCTTTCTAAAGAGCCCTGTGGATTCTATAACAACATCAACTCCGAGCTTTTTCCAGGGAAGATTGCATGGATTTGGCTCAGAAAAAATCTTTATTTTTTTGTTCCTGATTTTAATAAAGTCCTTTTCTGATTCAACCTCTCTGTCATAAGGGCCGTAAACAGAATCATACTTGAGAAGATAGGCAAGATTTTCTATATCTGTCAAGTCATTAATTGCGACAAAATTTATTCCTTTTTCAAGCCCTATTTTTAGTATATTCCTTCCTATTCTCCCAAGGCCGTTAATTGCAACTTTCATTTACACCCCTTTTACAGAATACATTAATAATCTTTGTTTAATAAATGTTTCTGGGATATTTTTAAATCCGGTTAGTAGCATCTTATGGCACCAGAAAACCCTAAAAACCCCTAAAAACACTTTCTTATTATGAATCCTGAAAAAGAACTTGAAAACAAAGTAAAGCAGACAATCAAGAAATACGAGCTATGCGGCAAGAAGGAAAAAGTTTTAGTAGCCTTGTCTGGAGGGAAAGATTCCACTGTTGTTGCTTATCTCCTTAAAAAATTTGGATATGAAATTGAAGGAATACATCTTGATCTAAAAATAGGGAGATACAGCGAGGAATGCTTAAATGCTGTTAAAGTTTTGTGCAAAGAATTGAATATAAAGCTGCATGTTTATGATATCAAAAAGGAGATGGGTTCTGGAATATGCTACCTGAGGAGTGCAGTGCAATCAAGGCCTGATATGAGAGGGAAACTGAAAAACTGCGCGATTTGCGGTGTTATAAAAAAATGGGTGTTTAACCGCGAAGCGAGAAAGTTAAAGGCCGGCAAGATTGCAACAGGCCATAATCTTGATGATGAGGCACAGACCTTTTTAATGAACATATTCAAAGGCAGCCCGAAACTGAGCGCCAATACAGGACCAATAACAAGAAACCTGGAATATTCATTTAAAGGAAAGTTTGTTCCAAGAATAAAGCCTTTGTTTTATGTTGCTGAAAATGATATAAGAGATTATTCAAAGAAAAAGAAACTTCCTGTTGTTTATGAGAAATGCCCATGCTCTCTTGACTCTTACAGAGTTCAGGTGAGGGAGTTTTTAGAGACTATCTCCAAAAGAGACAAAGAGAACATAATGAAAAATTTCGACAGAATTTATGAGAAAATCAGGGCTGTAAAAGATACGCGAATAGAGTATTGCAAATCGTGCGGAGAGCCTTCAAGAAACAGGCTTTGCAAAAAATGCGAGCTTGTAAAGATTTAGCAAAAAATAATGCTTATAACAGAACACAATAATCCTTAATAAATGCTTTTTCCTGCTGAATAAATGAAGAATAAATATTCAGGCATTGAAGATTTAATTGAGAAGCTTCCGAAAAACGGAATGTCAAGAAAATGCCAGAGATTAATGAAAGGAATCTCTTTGAGATATTTTAAGGGAGAGCCAAGAGAGCATGCAAAACAGAATTACGGAGAAAAAAACAGAGGGTTTGTTGATGTTGTTTATAGGAGGCTTGATCATATAAAGGAGGAGGGGCTGAAAAGAGTTGTAGGATTTAAAGGAGGGCATATAAATGACTATAAAGGAGAAGGCTCTGTTCAATTATTTTCAGATGCGATTATTGATTTTTGCATAAATAGAAAGGATTTAGAGAAAAAACTTGCTGAGACCCTTGATAGGATAGGGGTTGGTGGAGATTTTCTTAAAAAATACAGGGAAAAAGGCAAAAAAAGCCAGTATCGTGATACTTTAAAAGAAATAGCAAAAAACCCGTATTTTTATTCTTTTATTCTTGAGAACATAATTAACAGGGATAAAGCAGATTAAACATCCTGTTTTTTACAATCCATATAAATTCGGGTTTCGGGAATTATTCAAAATGTCATCCTCTTTCAGTGCGTATAAACATTTAAATATTGGATGCTTTTATGATTTGTAATTATACAATTTATTGTAAGTTTTATAATTATATATACAATATATTGTATAAATATAACTGGCGGAAAAAGATGGAGTGCCCGTATTGCTTAAGCCCTGAGTTAAGGGTGACTGACAAAAGAAAATCTCCTGAGGGAATAAGGAGGCGAAGGGAATGCCTGAAATGCAGGAAAAGATTCACCACATATGAAAGGATAGAAAAATCTGACCTTTATGTTGTGAAGAAAGACAGAAGCAGGGAAAAATTCAGCAGAGAGAAACTTGAAAAAGGCATTGACAAGGCATTTGAGAAGAGACCTGTTTCAAAAGAGAAAATAGACAAGATGATAAATGAAATAGAAGAGCAATTAAGAAAAAAAGGAAAAAAGGAAATTAAAAGCTCAGTAATAGGGGAGATGATTATGAGAAAAATAAAAAAGCTTGACAATGTGGCATATATAAGATTTGCCTCTGTTTACAGAAATTTTCAGGATGTTAAAGATTTTAAAAAAGAATTAAATGAATTGAAATAATCGCGAAAATGGCAAAATACAGCGGAGGATTGGAAGACAGCCTGAATATTCCAGAGCCATCTGTAACAGTTCTTGAAAAGAGATATTTAAAAAAGGACAGCTCTGGAAAGCTCCTTGAAACTGGAGAGGATTTACTAAGGAGAGTTGCAAAAGACATTGCAGCTGCAGATGCCTTTTACATGCCTGAATTTAAAGAGAGAGTGTATGAGGGAATGCCTACTCAGGAATTATATCAGGCAGTTGAGGGAAATGAGGCAATTAAGAAGAGAGAGGATGAATTTTTTGAGATTATGAGAAATAGATATTTTCTCCCAAATTCCCCTACACTTATGAATGCCGGAAGGGAATTGCAGCAGCTTTCTGCGTGTTTTGTTCTCCCTATTGGAGACAGCATGGAGGATATTTTTGAGACTCTGAAAGATACAGCCCTGATTCACAAGAGCGGAGGAGGAACAGGATTTTCTTTTTCAAGGCTAAGGCCGAATGGCGCTTATATACATTCTACTGGAAGCTATACTGCGGGGCCAATAACTTTTCTAAGAGTGTATGATGCAGGAACAGAGGCAGTCAAGCAAGGCGGAACAAGAAGAGGAGCGAACATGGGAATAATGAGGGCAAACCACCCTGATGCCCTTGACTGGATAACCATAAAAGAAAAAACAGGGGTTTTAAGCAACTTCAATCTTTCAATTGCCCTTAGTGATAATGAAATCAGGGCAATAAAAGAGGATGGATATATACTTATGGAAGACCCGAGAGGGGCTGAATACACTGTCAATAATGCAGAACACAGGACAAAAGAAATAGAGCTGGCAAGAATAGAAAACTACGAGGCAAAATTCAGGACTTCGTGGGATCTGTCTGAGGACAGGAAATCAATCATAGATACTGCTTCAGGAAAAGAAATAGGAAAGGTTGAGGACGGAAAGCTGTACATCAGGGCAAAAGCCCTTTTTGATAAGATGGTTGACAAAGCATGGAAAAACGGAGATCCAGGAGTAGTGTTCATAGATAAAATGAATGAAGGCAATCCCACTCCTGAAATAGGAATGATTGAGAGCACTAATCCCTGCGGAGAACAGCCCCTGCTTCCGTATGAAAGCTGCAATCTTGGAAGCATAAATCTTGCTGAGATGGTTGATGATAACGGAGAAATTAACGAGTCTCTTCTTGAAAAGACAGTGAGAACTGCAACGAGATTTTTAGATAATGTTATTGACAGAAACAACTATCCCTTAAAGGAGATAGAGAAAATGACTAAGGCAAACAGAAAAATAGGCCTGGGTGTAATGGGGTTCGCCAACATGCTTATAAGGAGGGGCATAAGCTATAACAGCGAAGAGGCCATAAAAGAAGGGGAAAGGGTTATGAAGTTCATAAATGATGTCTCAAAAGACGAGTCAAGAAAGCTTGCAAAAGAAAGAGGGGCTTTTCCAAATTTTGACAAGAGCATTTATAAAAACGAAGAGCCGATAAGAAACGCAACCAGAACAACAATTGCGCCAACAGGGACAATCTCAATTATTCTTGGAGCATCATCAGGGATTGAGCCTATTTTTTCCTATGTTACAGTGAGAAATGTTACAAAAAGCATCGGAAAAAAACTCGTTGAGATAAATGAGGAGTTTGAGAAATTTCTTGTGGAGAATATCTACGGAAGCAGGGAGGCATTGTATGCAGATGAGAAGCTTGAATCTTTGGGTGACTGGAAAAATCTTGAGAATATGCTCATTCCTCTGCCTCAGAAAAAAAGAATCAAAGAGATATTTGTTACTGCCCATGATGTCCCTGTTGAGCAGCACATAAAAATGCAGGCAGCTTTCCAGAGGCATACTGACAATGCAGTGAGCAAGACAATAAACATGCCGAACAGCGCAACAAGAGAGGACGTGGCTAATGCTTATCTGATGGCTTATGACCTTGGATGCAAAGGAATTACAATCTACAGGGACGGAAGCAGAATGGACCAGGTCCTGAACAAGTCAGGAAATGGGCTTGAAAAGAAAACCTTAGAAAGAGGAAGGGATAGAAAGGAAGTAATTGGCCTCCATGGAATTACTTATGAAGTTGGAACTGGTTGCGGACCTCTTTTTGTGACAATTAATTATGATGAACAAGGCCCTGTTGAAATATTCTCAGAAATGAATCCTCAAGGAGGATGTGCTGCTGCACAAACAGCTTCTACAGGCATACTCTCTTCATTGGGGCTTCATAAAGGAGTAAGGCCCGAACAGATAAGAAAACATTTTAAGGCAATAAGATGTCCTGAAGCCAATGAGTTATTAAATAAGGCATCTTGCTCTCAGGCAGTATCTAAAGCGCTGGAATTTTTTGCAAGAGATTATGAAAAAATTAAAGAAAAAGGTCTTAGTCCTATAATAGAAAATAGAAACAGAAAAAACGACCAAAACCAGGGAAATCCTGAAGAAAGCAATCAAGAAAGGATAATAGGTCTTAATAAAGATAAGCTATTTTGCCCTGACTGCAATAGTCGTCTAAATTTTGAAAGTGGATGCTCTGGTGGAACATGCTTTAATCCTGGTTGCGGATACAGTTCATGCTAATAACATCATTTACTCACATCAAAAAACTTTGCCAGCTGCGGCCCTTTTTGCCCCTGATAGTTTGATTTTATTTTTTTCCCGTAAATATTCACTGAAGGCTCTTTCAGATGAAAAAACCTGATTTTGGCTATTTTTTGCCTGTCTTTTAAGTTAATGTCTGTAACTCCGGTGTTCCTCAATTCAAGCACTCCTTGTGCATTGAATCCTGGGTCAAAAAAACCTGCATAATGCGCTCTGTATTCCCCGTAATTTGTATCAACAGGAAGGACTTCTGCGCAATAGCCGTCCGGAATTCTTATTATATCAGAGGAATTTAAAATGTAAAATGAGTCTTTGGAGACAGTAATCTTCCCTTTTTTAGGGCTTACCTCCTCAAAATACTCTGAAGCGGGATTGTCTCTTCTTAACAGATTTACTGCCGGAGCTCCTTTTTTTGCAACATATCCTGAAATTTTTCTGCTTAAATCAAGCCTTATGTTCAGCCCTTCTTCATCAATAAAATACTCTATGTTTCTGACTTTGCGTCTTCTCCCATTATTTAATTCAAACAATATTCCTTCTTCCTGGTGCAAATCATAAAGTTCTCCATTGTTCAATCCTCTTGAATTAGTATTGAATATTCTAAGTTGATTAAGGGAAATTCCTTCTTTGCAAACTATGTCAAAAGAATTCGGGCAGATTTCAAGCCAAAGATTTCCCTTGTATCCCTTTGGAACATTGTCAAACTGCTCCCCTTTTTCACAAAGAAGCCTTACATGGACATCCACTCTTCCAGTGGAGCTTTTTGGATTTGCTTTTGCACGAAAATGTTCAGGAAGCTTTAGTCCCTCGTTTAATTTTACAACATACACCTGTCCGCTGTGAAGAAATCTCTCTTCACTTAAGTCTATCTCATAGCTGGCAGTGCTTTGAAAAAATTCCTCAAGGTTTCTTACAATAGGAATCTCAGAAGAAGGAAGGCAGAATCCTTTTGAGCCGAGAGTCAGGTCAATTGAAGACGGCTGTATTTGCAGCTCTTTTATTTCTTTTGACGAATATATTCTTCCTTTTCTGATGAACTCCATAATTCCCCTGTCTGAAATAACTCCAAGAGCCATACTAAAATCCAATAAGCGAGGTATTTAAGTATTAATGTAATGCAAACTTCATTTTAGCAAAACATTTTTAAACGAAAATAATTCTTAAACAATAATCAAAATGACAGAAAACGATAAAGTAATTGAGTTGACAAACAACAAATTTGATGAGTTTACCAAAGAAGGCGTTGTATTGGTGGATTTTTATGCAGAGTGGTGCATGCCCTGCCTTATGATGGCTCCTGTTCTTGATGAACTTGCAGAAAAATTCAGTGGAAAGATAAAGTTTGGCAAAATTAATGTTGATGAGAATCAGGAGCTTGCGCAGAAATTCAGCATAAGCTCTATTCCTAATTTTATACTTTTTAAGGACGGAAAGCAGATAAGCCAGTTTGTAGGCTCTATTTCTTCAGAGGATTTTGAAGAAAAACTGGAAGAGTTTGTATGAAAAAATTAAACAACCCAAATCATTAAATTTTCCCTTCGAAAATAACTTGTTTAATAAATTTGTTTAAACAAAGCTTTTTTAAATCAGAGTTCCCAAATTTATTTACATCAAGGCCTCGTAGCTCAGCCTGGCAGAGCACTAGCCTTTTAAGCTAGGTGTCCGGGGTTCAAATCCCCGCGGGGCCATAAACCCACCAAAAACTTTATAAACCAAAAATTTGTATCTTTCATTATTAGATAGTTGTTAAAGTTTGCGGCGCTATCCTCTAAAACTTTATTTAAACTTCCTCGGAAAATCTTTAAAATGCACGTTCTGCAGCCAAAACATTCTAAACTCAGTGAAAAAGAGTCAGAAGAGATATTGTCAAAACTAAATGTATCTAAAGCCCAGTTACCGAGGATTCTCTCAAATGACCCTGCGCTTCCAGAGGGATGCAATGTAGGAGACATAATAAAGATAGAAAGGAAGGACAAAGATAAAGCGGTAATTTATTACAGAGTTGTAGTATAAAAAAGATGAAAGACAATAATCATTTAATGGTTAAAAAATACCTTGAAGACCATTCACTCGTAGAGTCAAACATTACTTCTTTTAATGAATTTATAGGGCAAAGAATGCAGGAAGTTGTTGATGAGATATCTGAGAGTGCCAGTGATGAGGAGTTTGAGATAACTCTTGGAAAAATAAAAGTAATGAAGCCTCAAATTATTGAAGCTGATGGAAGCACCTCTCACATTATGCCATATGAAGCAAGACTAAGAAACCTAACATACTCTTCTGCAATCACCCTTGAGCTTACTGTAAAAAGAGGAGGCCAGATAATTGACTCGGACGTTGTTGAGATAGGAAAGATACCTGTCATGGTAAAAAGCAAGGTGTGCAATACTCACGGGATGTCAAAGGAAGAATTGGTGAAGAGTTATTCTGACCCATTAGACACAGGGGGATACTTCATAATCAATGGAAACGAGAGAGTTATGGTTATGGCAGAGGATCTTGCAGAAAACCAGCCTTTTATTGAAGAGAATTCCAAAAAAGAACTTAACTTAAGACTCTTTTCCCTAAAAGGAACATACAGAATACCCACAACAATATCTGAGAATAAAGAAGGCATTTTTGAAGTTTCATTCAGCAGATTCAAAGATCTTCCTGCAATAGTTATTTTGAAGGCTCTTGGGCTTGTTAAAGAATCCGATATTGCGAAATACATAGGGAAAGAAACAGACAGCGTTGTTGTGAATCTTTATGAATTTGTTGATCTTGCAACA
>JALUUW010000047.1 GCA_027021195.1 Candidatus Pacearchaeota archaeon
TGTTAACCATCTTTCAGAGTTTGAGATTAAAGACAAGGCAGGAGATTTTATTGGCTCAAGAATGGGGAGGCCTGAAAAGGCAAAGCTCAGGAAGCTTGCAGGAAGCCCGAATGTCCTTTTTCCTGTCGGAAAAGAAGGAGGAAGGCTCAGAAGCGTGCAGGCAGCATGCGAGGAAGGAAGAGTCAGGGGAAGCTTTCCAACATATTATTGCGGAAAATGCAGAAAAGATACTATTTACCCTGTTTGCGAAAACTGCAATTACGAGTGTGAAACAAAATCCTTCTGTCCTGAATGCAAGCTGAGCTTTTCAGGAAGATTATGCCCGGAGCATAGAAAATCAGTTTCTTACTCCAGTCAGATTCTCGACATAAACCATTATTTTGAAAAAGCAAGGGAAAAGCTGGAATTAACCAGGGAAGAGGTCCCTCCTTTAATCAAGGGAGTCAGAGGCATGTCTTCTTCAAATAAACAGATAGAGAATCTTTGCAAAGGAATCTTAAGAGCCTTATTTGATTTGCAAGTCAATAAAGATGGGACTGTGAGGTTTGATGCAACCGAGCTTCCATTAGTATCGTTTAAGCCAAAAGAGATTTCTGTAAGCATTGAAAAACTCAAAAGCCTTGGATATGAAAAGGATATTTTTGGGAAACCTCTGAACAATGATGAACAAATACTCGAGCTCATGCCTCATGATGTTATTCTTCCAAGCTGCAGAGAGTCCGGCGATGAAAGAGCAGATGATGTTTTTCTTAGGGTGGCTAATTTTATTGATGCTCTTCTTGAGAGGTTTTATGGATTAAAGCCTTTTTATAATGTCAAGAAAACAGAGGATTTAGTTGGCCTTTTAGGGGTTTGTATGGCTCCTCATAACTGTGCAGGAGTTGTATGCAGGATTATTGGATTCTCAAATACTCAGGGCCTTTTTGCCTCCCCATATATGCATGCAGCCATAAGGAGGGATTGTGACGGAGACGAGGCCGCTTTAATGCTTCTTGGAGATGTTCTTTTGAATTTTTCCAGGGAATTCCTGCCAAGCCACAGAGGAGGGACGCAGGATGCGCCTTTAGTTTTAAATGCAAAAATTGATGCTGGAGAAGTAGATGACCAAATTTTAGATTTTGAGTTTTTAAATGAGTATCCTTTAGAACTTTATCGGCTTGCTGAAAAAAGGGAACACTCTTCTAAGATAAAGGTTTGTGATGTCAGATCTCTCTTAAAAGAAGGAAAAAACCCTTTTGTTAATGCCGGATACACTCATGATACATCTAACTTCAATGAGGGTGTTGTATGCTCTTCTTACAAGGTTCTTGCGACAATGCAGGAAAAAGTTCAGCATCAGATGGAACTTGTAGAGAGGATAAGGGCTGCAGACACTTTTGATACGGCTAAGCTTATCATTGAGAGGCATTTCATAAAAGATATGAGAGGTAATCTGAGGAAGTTTTCTATGCAGCAGTTTAGGTGCGTTGCATGCAATGAGATTTTAAGAAGGCCTCCTTTGGAAGGAGTCTGTCCCAGATGCAAGGGGAAAATAATATTCACAATTCACGAAGGAGGTATAAAAAAATATCTGGAGCCTGCAATGAATCTTGCAAACAAATATAACCTCTCTCCATACATAAAACAAAGCCTTGAGCTGACAAAAAGATACATTGAGAATGTCTTTGGAAAAGAGGCAGAAACACAAGAAAACCTTGCAAAGTGGTTTTAATTCTGTAAAGAGCTTTCTTTCGCAAGCCTTATAAGCGGAGTTTTATCTAAAGTTAGTATGGAAAAAACAACTCACCTGGAAATTATTCTTTTTGGAAGAGTTCAAGGAATAGGGTTAAGGAAGAGGATAAAGAAATTCGCCGATTTAAATAACTTAAAAGGATTTGTTGAGAATCTTGATAATGGAAGCGTAAGAATTCTTGCTCTCGGGAGGCCTTCCAACATCGCCAAACTCTTCAGGTGGCTGGATTTATCCCCTAAATTTTCCAAAATCAGCAGAA
>JALUUW010000048.1 GCA_027021195.1 Candidatus Pacearchaeota archaeon
GGATGTCCTATTATTCCTACACTATTGTCCTTTATCTCAAAATAACATTTTGTTAACTGATGAAGAGTTTTCAGAGTCTTTCCTCTTCTTCCTATGATTCTTGCCTTTATTCTTTCAATATCTTTTCTTTTAGTATAATCTTTTATGTTTAAAATTTCAAAACGGAAATCTTCTTTTTTAATAAACATTGCAACTGAAAGGGGAAACCCCATATTAATTGCATCAATAACTTTCTCTGCAAGGTACTCTTCCTCTACCTCTCCTTCAATAAAGACCTCTTTTCCTCTGTTTGTTATTTTTACATGAAGCTCTTTCTCCAGTCTTTTTCTATTTTTGACTATTCTTGCGATTTTGTCAGAGATTATTGTTTTCATGATTCTAAAAAGAAAGAATAAGTTAAAAGGTTTTTTATTTAAAATTCAGATTTTTCTGTCTCTAAATAGCCGTTTCTTCTTAGCCACGCAACCTGATTTGAAGGATATTTGAATATGATGTCTCCTCTCTCTTTGTCAAGCTCCCATGGCTCCACAATCACCACATCATCCTGCCTTAGCCACAGCTTTCTCCTCAGCCTCCCAGGGACTCTGCAGTTTCGTGTTTTCTTATCAGTGCAGTTGACCAGTATTTTGTTTCCTCCAAGCCTTTTCTCAACTATCCCAATTACTTCTTCCTCTTTTGGAAGCCTTGCTCTTGTTATTTTTGGCTCTTCCTGTTCCTGATTTGATTTTTTTTTGTATGACATATTAATTGAAAAAGATGTTTGTTTATAAATTTAATTAAACCTCTTTCTTAGAATTTTGCCTTTCAAATATCTGTAATTACATCAGCACCATTGCAAATGGAACGCCTTGAATTTCCTTTATTCCTTCTTCAGATATTATTCCTGCCTTTAATGCAGCAGCCACTGATTTGTTTCCAACAATGTTGAATGTCGCATCTTCTTTAGACATGTCTTTCATTACTTCTATTGCTTTTTCTTCAGAAGTTTCTTCTCCCTTAAAAAAAGATTCTTTAATATCCAACTGGAATTCTTTGTCCTCAAATTTTTTTCCAAGCAATTCCATGTCGCAAACAGCAACTATGTCTCTGTATGCTTTTATGATTTTGATGTACATGATCAAAAATAAAAAGAATTCTTTAAAAAATTATCTTCTTACTTCAATCCACCCATTCTACATACAGTTGTTCCGCAGTCAGGGCACTTTCCTTTTGCTATCTTTGTCCCTTTTTTTGTTGTGCTTTCAACAGGGTCCTTTATTTTGACCTTTGCTTTGCACTTTACACAATATCCTTCTGTCATTTTTAGCCTCCTTGTTTAATTGAAATTCCTATAAACCTCTAAAACCAGTAAGTGTTTTTGTTTTTTAAACGTTTCTTCTTTCCTTAATCACTGAAAAATTATATTTTTCCCCTTACAGAGTGCTTTGCTCCGCAGGCGAGGCAATGGATGAATGCCAATCGGTGCTCTTTATCTTTCACCAGCTCAGTGTCTGGCTTTCCGCATTCTTTGCACAGAACAAATTCCCTGACGTACTGCTCTATTTTCTGGTTTATTTTTGCACTCGGAACTTTCATGTTTAGGACAAGCCTCTCTCCTTCTTTTTGACCAGAAACTGCAAGCTCTTTTAATAAAAACTTCTGAAAATGCCCCGGATCTCTTTGAAGGTATGATGCAATCTGGTAAAAATTAGTAAGAATTGTTTTTTTTCCCTCAAAATGCCCTTCTATTTTTGGAATCTCAAATCTCTCGCTGCTTCCAAAGTCCTCAGGCCTTTTTATTTTTTTATAGGCTTCTTCAAGGAGCCTTTCATAATCTGAGTTTTCCATAAATTATGTATAAGAAGGGGGTTTAAATGTTTTTGCGTTGCCTTTTATGAAGGCAATAATTTTAAGAGGGGATTGTTTGATGAATCCTTTTTAAGGAAAAGAATTTATCTTATTTAATCATCCCAGCCATCTTAATTTTCCAGGCCTTGGCTCAAAAATAATCCCTTCTTCAAGGAGCTTTTGGATTTCCTGATTAATCAGGTCAGGAGAGGCATTATTTAAGGAAGAATTCATTATTATCTTGTCTATCTCAATTCCACCTTCATCCTCGGACTTTTTTATTATTTCAAGAATTCTGTCTTTTATTGCCACTACCTGCTCCCTTTCAAGAGGGGGAGAATTTTTTGCCCTTTCTTTTTCAATCTCCATTTTTCTAATTACGAGGTATCTTGGATCCTGTTCCCTGACTATCTCAGGAGAAATGTAAATCTCATTGTTAAATACTCTCAATAGCCCTATAACAGTTACTGTCTGCCCCTGGACCAGGTTTTTTAGTTTCTCAGCGTCATCTCCGAATGATTTTAGCTTTATCTGCCCAGAGCCATCATCAATTGTCAGGAAGGAGTATCTTTTCTCCCCTTCGCTTTCATACTTATCCACGATATTTCCTATTATATTTACTCTTGTTACTTTTTTGTCTCCAAATTCCAGAAATGAGAATTTTTCACCATCCATTACCGGCTTGCCAACTAATATGTCTCCTATTCTGACTTTATGAGCTACACGCCTTTTAAGCTGTTGTTCTGTCATTTGTTTTACAAGGCCTCCTTTTTGAAGCTTTTGACACTTTTATTGGCAATCCATAGTATTTAAAGTAGTATGTCTAAGCCCTACATCCTTTGAACATATCCTCTTCTTGGTTTGAATATTTCTCCAGAAGTATTTAACTTTTCTATTGCAGTCTCAATCTCTTCTTTGCTGAGCTTTCCTTCCAGTTCTTTTTCAATCTCTTCAACAGGGATCATTTTGCCCAAGCGGCTCTCAAGACTTATTATAGTGTCTCTTACAGTAAATATCTTGTTTCTTTGAGATGATGAGAATTTCCCGCTTATTCTGTCAATATCAAATGTCTTTGATTCATAATCATATCCAACCTGCATCAGATAGTATTTTATTATGTCAATTGCTATCAGCGCATCTTCTCGTGTCACTTCTTCACTAAGCCTTACTTTTGCTGCTGCTTCTGACATTCTTATTAAGGCCTGCAGCTGTCTTGCTGAAATAGGAATCGGCCTAAGTGCACTTTCAGAAGAGACTGGCTTGTTTCTAAGGTTTATGTAAAATTTCTTTATTTCTTCAACAGCCTCATCACTTAAGTAAGGAGTTATCCTTTGTTTTGCATATGCAACATATTTTTGAAAGAGCTCTTTCGGAATTATCATGTCTTTTCCTTCTTTTTTATGCTCATGCAAGACATGATCCGCAATTCTTAAATCTCTCTCTTTGTCAGGAATGTCTCTTAGGGTAAATATGACATCAAATCTGTTTATAAGCGTTGGAGGAAGATCAATCTGCTGCCCTATAGGCTGATATGGGTCAAATCTTCCGAATTTTGGGTTTGCTGCTGCAAGGACTGATGTTTCTGCCCTTAGTGTTGCCTGCACATTGGCTTTTGAGATAGTTATTGTCTGCTGTTCCATTGCTTCATGCATTGAACTTCTGTCTTGAGGATCCATTTTTTCCAACTCATCAATGCATACAAGCCCCTTATTTGCCAGAACCATTGCTCCTGCTTCTAAACTCCATCCTCTTAAGTATTCATCCCTTACAACTGTTGCTGTAAGCCCTGCTCCAGATGCGCTTTTCCCCACTACATATCTTCCTTTTGGTGATATTCCTGCCATGAAGCTTAGTGTTACTGACTTTGCAACTCCGGGATCCCCTATGAGGAGTATGTGAATATCTCCTCTGCTTTTTTGTCCGTCTGCATGAACTTTTCTTACTCCTCCGAACAGCTGTAAAACAAGGGATTTTTTTATTTCTTCATATCCCCAGATACTTGGAGTAATGCTTTTTGACAATTTTTCAAATATTTGAGGGTCTTGCGAAAGCTCAAGTATCTGCCTTTCATCTTCTTCAGTTATGTCCAGCTCTTCAAATGTTTCCTCTAAAGGGATTAGGTTGTTTACTTCTATTGCTATTTCAAAACGCGTTGAGAGCCCTCCAGTGTGAATTGGGACAGGAACTTCTTTCAGCACTCCTATTACTTTTACTCTGCTTCCAGGAGTTGTTTTCTCTTCCATTTCTGGCTCAACAAGGTCTTCTTTTACAAACACGTTTATTTTTTTTGGCTGCTCTCCTCCTGAAAGTGATTCCGGAGATTCCTCTACAACAAGCCTCTGAGTGTCAACCATTTTTTTGCTTACAAGCCTGAAATTGCCTCTTCTTCCGCATGAGCATCTTGCAGGCTCACGGAATTTTTTCTCTATCTGAAGCACAGAAATAACTGTTCCACAGCTCGGGCACTCGAATTTTGCATCTACAACCTGCGGACGGACATCTGACGCCTGTCTTATAATCCCTTCAATGATTATAAGCTCGTTTAGGTGCTTTGAACGGATGTTCCTTATTTTTATCTGCTGGCTTTCAGGAAGGTTTACAAGCCTTACTCTTACATTGCTGGCAAGCCCTGACTCTTCAATTGCCAGCTCTATGATTCTAAAAGTTTCTTCAGGGTTTGAGAATATCTCATCTGACAGCCTGTTTGAGAACTGGGTAAGTTCCATAAAATCTATGTATATTACATTCTTTCCTTTTTTCAGGAATTCTCCAATCTCTTTTTTATGAAAATCAAAGAAATTTTTTGCCTCAATTATTAATTCCTCAGTTTTTGGCCTGTTTTTATCTTCAGCTAAAGCCTCTTGCTCCTCCATAGATAATCTGGGCAGGGTCAGTTTTTATAATTTTATATATATTATCAAATAGTTTCAGAAAGGATTTAGAAAAAGGCTGTTTTTTAATCTCAATAATTCTTCAGTGCTTCTTTCACATTTTTTAGAAGCTGTTTCATGCTTTCTTCAAGCTGTTTTCTGTTTTTTGTTCCAGTGCATACAAGCTTTCCATTGCTGAAAAGGAGAAAAGTTGCATTTGGCTCTACAAGCTTATAAACAAGACCAGGAAACTGCTCTGGCTCGTATTCAGTGTTTTCCATTTCCAAAGCAAGAAAATTCAGGTTAAGCTTAAGCTCAATTGTTCCAGAGGCAACAATATTCTGGACAGTTATCTTTGGCTTAACTGTTATGTTGACATTTATCTTTTTAAGCTGCTTGATTACTGCATCTATTACTTTTTTGACTTGTGCAGTTGATTTTGTCCCGGTGCATACCAAATTTCCTGAAGAAAAAACCAATACTGCTGATTTTGGCTCTTTAATACGCAACACAAGGCCGGGAAATGTTTTTGGATTATACTCTGTATTTGGCTGTGTTCTCGCAAGCTTTGTCAGCGGAACTGGCTTTCCGAGAGAAGCAGTTGCAACAATATTCTGTATCTTATAATTGCTCTGCGCCTTTGCCATTTTAGTTTTATTATTATATAATGCTAAATATGGAAAAAGGCTTTATAAAGGTTTTTAAATGAATTTTTTGGGATTTCTTTTGCTATAAACAAATGTATTTGCTTTCTTACACTTTCTTTCCAGCAAGAATTTTTTATTTCTGCCTCTCATAATCTTTTTTTACTTCATCAAGAGTTGTTATCTCTGACAAGGGCTTATCAGGTCTTAAAGCAGTGACTCTTGGAAATCTCAAGGCAAATCCTGAAGAGTAATTTGGTGATTTCTGAATTTCCTGATATGTTACAGAAACAATGATTTTAGGTTTTATTTTAACTGTTTTTCCTTTTTCTTCTGTAATCAAAGGTGTCAAAATTTTTGTTAATCTCTCAAAGGTCAGATTTTCTTGCCCTTTAACACCCTTCTCCTTTATCCCTGTTCCTACTTTTCCAATCTCTAAGAATCTTCCTGTCTTTTTGTCAAAACATGAAAGTATGAAGCTTGAAAGCCATCCGCTTCTTTTTCCTGTTCCGTATTCTGCTCCTGTTATGACAAGGTCAAAGTCTCTTTCTTCTGGCTTTATTTTAAGCATATGGCCAACTCTGCTCCCAGGCTGATAGGCGGCAGAAAGGCTTTTCATCATCACCCCTTCCTGATTGTCTGCAAGAGCTTTTTTGTAGAATTCTTCTGCTTTTTTCTCTGAATCTGTTATTATCTGCTTTGCGCAAATGATTCTGTAGGGATGGTTTTTTATTATTTTTTTTATTAGAGAGGTTCTTTTTTCAAAAGGCTCATTGAGCAGGGATTTTCCGTTATAATAGAGGATATCAAAGACATTTACCTCAACAGGAAGCTCTTTTTGAATCTCTTTGATGCGGTATTTTCTTTTTATTCTCTGGCTTATCTGCTGAAACGGAAGATAGGCTTTTGTTTTCCTGTCAAACCCGACAGCCTCTGAGTCAAGGATAAATGATTTTCCTTTTACGTATTTTTTTACATACTCCACAGCCTCTGGAAATTGCTTTGTTACATTCTCCAGCCGCCTTGTGAATAATGAAATTTCATTGTCTGATTTTTTGTGGATAAGAAGCCTGAACCCATCGTATTTGTATTCAACTGCGCACGGCTTTCCCAGAGCCTTAAACCCGTCTTCAATTGTAGGAACTTTCTGAGAGAGCATTACTTTTATAGGTCTTCCAACTTCAAGATGTATTTTTCCAAGTTCTTTCAGGCTTCCTTTTTTTGCTATTTCAAAAACCTTTGCCAAGTCATTGGTCTTATCAATTGCACTTTGTATCGCCTTTGATACTTCTTTTTTTTCTTCTTCATTAAACTCCTGAAAAAAAGCAGAAACCAGAGCCTCTCTTATCGTGCTCTCCTGAATTCCAATCCTTAAATCTCCGACCAGCGTTCTTATTAAATAAAGGGCCTCAATAGGGGATGCAGATGCCAATAGCTCTGTTATAATAGATATTTTTTTCCCAACAGTCCCTTTTCCTTCTAATTCAGGAAGTTTTCTCAGGCTGTCAATAACTTTTTTAGCTGTCAGGGATGCCATTGAATGAAGGGTAGTCTGTTTTTTATGCTCTGCAAGCTTTTCAGCAACTTTCCCAAGATCACCTATTTTTTTCCATTCCTGAACAACTCTTTTTTCACCCATCCCTGTTGCCTTGGAAATTGCTTTTATTGCAAGCTGATTGCTTATCCCTATTTTTTTCTCGCTGTAAGAAGGGTGAATCTCTCCAAGAAGAAGATACATTAAATCTCTGTCTTGTTCAGATAATTTCTTTAAAAATTCAGAGAGAATTTTTATTTTTTCAAGGCGCTTTGTTGTTGCAGAAAGAGATTCATAAAGCTCTGCAAGTGTTTTGTATAACATGGGCGAATAAAGATAAGGGAGTATTTAAGATTTATTTAATAATTTGTCCTGTTGCTATTGACGCAAGAATAATTATGAATGCTGTAAATTTTTTCCAGTTGAATTTTTCTTTCAGGAAGAATATGGAAGCGAAATAAACCAGAAGCGGCTGAAGGGAGAATATTAAAACTGTATGCACAATTCCTATTGCCTGATAGCTGAAGAAGTATAAAATCCATGCTATTGTTGTAAGAAGGTTTGTCAGCAGCAAAAGAGGAATTGCTTTTCCAGGAACTGACTTTATTTTTTTGAAGAATAGGGGGATAAAAATAACTGCTATTGCCCCGTTTCTTACTAATCCTAAAGAGATTGGATTCCATATTTCAAGAAGCATTTTGGAGATGATTCCGGAAAACGGGGCAATTGTTATTGTCCAGAGTAAAAAAGGAAAAGTCTTTTTTGCTATCTGAAAATGATGTTTTTCCCAGTGCGACCATACTACTGATCCTGATGCAAGCATCCCTAAAAAAACAATTAGGAAATTCCTCTCACTCGTGAAAATAAGAGCAGAAAAAATGATTAAAGCCACATTGCTAAGAAGACTGATTGACTGTACTTCATTTAGTGAGTCATATTCTAAAGACCTGTAGAAGATAATATTTGTAATTAACAGGAGTATAATTGACAAGAGAAGTATCCAGAGATATTTTCCAGTAAAAAAATCAAATGTTAGTTGAGGTTTAAAAATAAAAAAGATAATCAGTGTAAAAATAAAGGCGAGAGGAAAACTTACTCCATTGTATGTTTTATATGTTACTTTTTTGATAGATAATGCTGCTTTATCAAGTGTGAATGATGCTGCCTGCAATATTGAGGCTCCAACAGGAAATATCAATGACATTAAATTAAATAGAAAAAGGAATTTTTAATTCATTCGCTTTTCACTCGCTTTTCCACAATCCGTGCAGATTGCAGTAAGCTCTTGCTTTTATGTTGCCTGTTTTGGCGCAGAATTTTGCTTCAGGTTTTTCTCCAGGATTTAAGGATTTTCTGCATACTTTGTTTTTGTCTTTGTTTTCAAGCTCAATCCATTCAATATAATGCCCTTCCTCCATTGGATGCTCCATGCTCCCCACTTTTACAAGAGTTCCATTTGATTCTGTTTTTTCAATAACAGGAACATGCTTTTCTTTAGAAGCATCTACTGTGTTTTCCTCCATGAGCTTCATGTCCTGCCCGCAGCATACCAAAGTGCCTCCTCCTGTATGGAGTATTTCAACTATGTTGCCGCAGATTTCGCATTTATAGACTTCCAATGTTTCTGTCATTTTCTTTTCTTAGTAAGCAATAAATTAAATTATAATCCAGGGTTTAAATATTTTACCTGAAAAGAGGGATATCTGACTATAATAATTTCTTAAACTCCTTTCTGGATATCTGAAGATCCTCTTTTATAATTTTAAGCAATAAACCTTGCCCTATTTTGTTTGTCACCAGGATGATAGGGGATTACAGTGGTTCTTCCATCTGCATGTTTGAAAAGCATATGACTTCCTTTTTGCCTAATAAATTTGAACCCTAATTTTTTAAGGATTTTTGATAATTTAATTGCATCAATTTGTGGCAGTTTTGCCATTTAAACCTCTATCTTTTGTATGCCGATAAATTCACTTTTTGCTTCAATATCTGGCTTTTCACATTCTAAATATAGCTGGATTGCCTCTTTTGTTCTTTCAATTAGCTCATCCATGGTTTTTGCCTGGGTGTGGCATCCTGGCAATCCTACTACTTCAGATACAAAATATCCTTCTTCATCTTTCTCGATGATTATATTGAATGTTCTCATA
>JALUUW010000049.1 GCA_027021195.1 Candidatus Pacearchaeota archaeon
TACATTGGAGTTCCAAAAGAGTTTCAAGAATTAAAAAAATCCAGTGTAGGAAAAGAAAAAAAAGAGAAGTTTATTCAAGTAAAAGATATCTCAAAGCATTAAAATGAAAAAAATAGTTGCATCAGGGAAGAGAAAGACTGCAGTTGCAAGAGCAGTTCTTACAGAGGGCTCTGGAAAAATCAGCATAAATAAAAAAAACTACCGAAATTTGCAGATATTTGACAGGCTCAGAATTGAAGAGCCATTAAAAATTTCTGAGAGTGCTCTTGGAAAAATAAAGTTTGATGTTGCAATAAATGTCAGGGGAGGGGGAGAGAAAAGCCAGATTGAGGCTGCCAGAGTTGCGCTGGCAAAGGCAATTGTTGAATTTTCAAAATCTAAAGAGGTTGAAAAAGCGTTCCTGAGTTATGACAGAAATCTTCTTATTGCAGATGTAAGGAGAAAGGAGGCATACAAGCCTGGAGATAGCAGAGCGAGGGCAAAGAGGCAGACTTCATACAGATAACTTTACTTTCCATATTTCTTAAGAGGAGAACCACTGACTGGAATGAGTTTAATGTGATGAGAACACTTCATCTTTCTGCATTGTTCTGCTCTTCTAGGTCCAATAATTCCTTCATGATATGGGTAGGAGCAATAGCTGATAAATTTTTCATCCCCTTCTCCCTCCAATTCAAAAGGAATTATTCTTTCTGCCATTCTCTCAAGCTTTGTTTTTCTTGACCGTACCATAAAATTTGTTTTTTATCAATTCTTTAATAAGTTAAAAAAGGCCTTATAGCAATCATTAATCACATCAACAAAATGTTCCCCTCTGTTTTTTTAGATTAAAGACCAATTTCAGACATGTATAAAATCTCTTCTATAAAAACATTATCCATCTCCAGAATATATTTAAAAAAATTTATAAATAAGAAAAATATATTAGAAATATGGGTGAAAGAGGTGAAGCTCTTATGAGGATTCCTGTTGCAGTTGTTACAGGCCTGATTCTGGGAGTATGGCAGTATCTTATTATAGTTCTGAGTTTGATTAATTGGTTTTATATTATTTTTACTGCAAAAAGGCTGAAAGAAATGGCTGAGATGTGCGAGGTCTGGAACACCCAGTACTATAATTATTTAAAATATCTTACTTTTGTGACAAACAAAAGGCCTTTCCCATTTACAAAAATTGCAAAAAGCATAAGCAAGTTTGAATAATTTCAGGAGCTCTTTGGAGATTTCATTTTTTCCAGCTTATTCTGCACATGGTTAAAAAGAGTTGAAGAAAGAATTGGCTTGTGATTTCCTTCGTGAATTTGATTATTAAACTTTATTTTTCCAAGATATGTAAAGTTTCTGAGTATTTTTTTCAAGCCATTGACTGAAAGGCGGTGTTTTCTTGCAAGTTTTCTCAGACTTATATTGGAGTTAAGGAATTCTTCAAAAATCTCTTCAACCTCTCTAAAGTTCTCTGCAGGAACAAGCTTCCCGTTTTCTATCTTATATCCAAATGGAGGTCTTGACATCAATTTCCCATTCAGGGCTTTTTTTACCATCCCTGACTTCTGCCTCTCTCCTCTGGAAAAAGAACCTCCATTTACCTTTGATTTTAATTCTTCAAGCTCCTGCCTTAACTGCGCGTTTTCTTTTTTTAGTTTTTCAAGCTCATAATCCCTGTCCATCTTATTCCATTAAAGTGTCTAAAGGAGATTTTATTTTTTTCAGCTCTTCTGTTGAAATATGAGTGTAGATTTGAGTTGTTGAAAGGTCGCTGTGTCCCAAAAGCTCCTGTATCTTCCTAATGTCAATGCTGTTCTCCAGCAAATGAGTGGCAAAACTGTGTCTTAAAGTATGACAATGAACCTTTTTTTTAATTCCTGCACGCTTTGAAGCAGAAGAAACAATTTTCTGAAGATTCCTTGAAGAGAGCCTT
>JALUUW010000050.1 GCA_027021195.1 Candidatus Pacearchaeota archaeon
GGTATGCAAATCTGCTATATTTCTGACTTTCAGCCTTTTAAATCCAACACTATTGATTTCCATTCTGATTATTTTTTTTCTCAAACCTCTCAACTATCCATACCCACAACCAACCAATTCCTCTATTGTATTAAATTATTGCCCATGTTATTGTAAAATATAAACAGATTTCCAAAATTTAAACTTTTCGGTGTCCCCACCATACTGCCACCTAAGGGACAAGAATTTTTTTAATTAACATACCCAATTTGAGATTATTTCTTTTGTGCTTCTTTATCAGCTTTCCTCTGGCACTCAGAACACAAACCACTCCATTCTTTTGGATTTGAAGACTCGTTTTTAATAATTGTTCCTTCTAACTTACCATACATGTCAAACTTTGGCTTGTTATTTCTCTCAACAACTGCCCCTTCAACAACAACCTTTCCACACTCACAAGTTATCTTCATTCAAATCCTCTAAAACTTTTTCTTCAAAATCCTTAGCATCTTCTTGCTCTTTTATCTTTGCATACTCACTGACATATTTTGACACAGTCTTATGATTCAATTCAAGCTTTTTGCCTATCTGCCTGAAGCTCATATCAGGGTTTTCCTGCTTCATTTCATAGCAAATCTTCATTATTTTTTGCTTGTCTTTTATTTCTCTCTCTTTTTTCTTCTCAGGCTTTCCATTGCCCTTTTCCCTTTCTTTTTTAGCTTCCTCTTTCGCCTTTCTCTCTCTTTCCCTTCTCTCTTTCTCTTCCTTCTCTTTTCTTTTGACCTTTTCCCTGAATTTTGCCTCTTCTTCTGCATACATCTTTTTCATCATGCTTATTATTTCATGATAACTCCTCATTTTCTCTGGAAAATGCTTTTTATACATTTCAATGAAGTTGTAATGCTCCTCTCCATGCATTGAGCTTGGAGGAATAAAAGTAATTTCGTCAATATCCTTTACGCTCATATTCCTTACTCCACTTACGACATAAGATCTTGGATAGTCCATTTTTTCAATTTTGTTCTTGAAATCCCCTTTAAAAAAAGGATAAGCTTTAATAACATTTTCAATATCTTTTCCGCCTCCAAGCTCACCAAAAAAAGTGAGAGTTGCACTATTTCTGACATCCTCATCAACACCACTCCAAACCTGAGTGTCAAGAAGGGAATTCATACCTCTTCCAGAGCTTCTCATTAAGCTAAGGCAATCTTTAATGTTTTCTGCAAGGAATTTTTTATGTCCATCAGCTCTAAATGGAGTTTGTTTCCTTATTTCAGGAATAACTACAACAATAGGATGTTTCAGCAAATCTTTATTCTCAATAATGCCATTCAATAAAGCAAGAACAATAAAATCTTTGAGTTTTTCATCCTTTACCCATTTGCTCACAAAAACATGATAATGCTCTTGGTCAGTGAGGATTTTTTTCCAATCAATCTTCAAAGGGCAATTGTCTTTTGATAGAAAATAATCTTTTTTAAATGGCTGAAGATAGCCCGAAATTTTTGTCACTTCCTTCAATGTTCCAGAACTTGCATCAAGATAGAAATTCTTGGGGTCAGCTTTCTTCTCTTTTCCAGACTTTTTCCCCTTAACAGCATTCTGGATGTAGTGCATTATTCCATACAATCCATCTTCTTTTGATATTTCAGCCGAAGCCTTTAGCAACAAAGTCATGGTTTCAGTATCCCAGTTTGTTTCAGCCAAAAGCCCCCATTCTTTTCTTCCCAAATCTTTCAATGAAAAAGTAAATAAATTCATTTCTGGAAGAGGAGTAGATGGAAGATTAAAGGTAAAAGGATGGTATATTTTTACTTTTTTTCCTGATGGGGTGACCCCAAACTTTCTGCATAGATTAAGATGATACTTCTCTTCTGGCTTAAACATCTGATAACAGAACTCCATTTCGTCTTTAGGGTCAGCAATAACCAGA
>JALUUW010000051.1 GCA_027021195.1 Candidatus Pacearchaeota archaeon
CTGTATCTTCCTAATGTCGATGCTGTTCTCCAGCAAATGAGTGGCAAAACTGTGTCTTAAAGTATGACAATGAACCTTTTTTTTAATTCCTGCACGCTTTGAAGCAGAAGAAACAATTTTCTGAAGATTCCTTGAAGAGAGCCTTCCGTTTGGGCCTGTAAACAAAAACTCTTTATTTTTTTTAAGCTGATTTTCTGCATGGCATTTTAAGTCTAAAAAGATGAAGTCAGGAATGTTAAAGATGCGGTCTTTCCTCCCCTTTGCCTGCTTAATATGCCCTATTTTTTCCACAAAATTAAGGTCAGAAACCTTCAGGTTCAAAAGCTCAGATACTCTCAGGCCGCATGCATACATTAAAGAAACCATTAGTTTTGATTTTCCTGTTTTCAAAGAGTCAAGAAGAGCCTTAACCTCTTCCTTGGACAAAACTTCAGGAATCTTTTTTTCTTTTTTGGGCCTTTTAATTCCTGAAGTCGGATCTTTCTTAAGAATGCTCAAGTAGGCATACTTTACTGCTGAAAGGAAGAGAATTATTGAAGAGGATGCTTTGTCAGAAAGATTTTCTGCAACATACAGCTTAACATCATCTTCTGTTATCTGTTCAGGAGGCTTATTTGTGAAGTTTAAGAGATGTTTATTTGCTTTGATATAATTTCTGATAGTGTATTCTGAGTTTTTTGAGATTTTAAGCTCTATTCTTATTTTTTCAAGAAATTCTTCAGTGTTCATTCCAGCCTCCAAAAAACTTATTGAGTGTTAATTTTATTTTTTGCATTCTTCTAAAGCATTAAACAGCAAAAAATTCTCTCATCTCGCTTTAATTCCAATCCTTTTTAAATCATAAAACAGCTGTTTATTATTCTTGAAAAGGATTGTCTTTATCCCAAGTTTTTTTGCCGGCTTCAAATTCCATTCCCTGTTATCAATAAAAACAGCCTCTCTTGGAGATATTTTTAGTTTCCTTAATACAAGTTTGTAAACATCAGGGTTTGGCTTTCTCATTCCAACATCGCAAGAAATAACAACTGAATCAAATTTTTTCATAAGTTTCTTATCTACAATCGCTTCTTTTGAGAGGGGCCATTGGTCTGAAAGTATTGCTATCTTATAGCCTTGTTTTTTCAGATTAAATGCAAATTCATAAAGAGAAGCATTTTGTTTAAAATTCTCGAGATGTGCGTCAATAATTGCTTTTTCAAGCTTCCTCACACTAATATCAAGATTTACTGATACTTTCCTAAGAAACTGTTTTTTTGTGAGCTGTCCTTGGATTGATTTCGAGTATGCGACATCAATTGAATCAAACCAAGTATCAAGAGAGAGGTTAAGTTTTTTAGAGATTCTCTGATGGACTCCTGGATTCTTTTTAGAAGAAGAGTTATTTTTTTCCAGGGCTAAAACACCTCCAATATCAAAAATCACTGCTTTTAATCTTTTGTTTTTTGCCTCTTTCCTTTTTTTCATAATAAAAATTGTGCGAACTTATTTAAATAGTTTTGGTGGATTTTAGCATAGCTGATTCTTAGCTTATTCAATTAGTATTTAAAAAAGTTATATATATGAAGAAGCCTATATAGAAATAAATTTAGAAATGCCCTGTTAATAAATGCTGGCAGCAAGAAATATTATTTGAAGTTTAGGATGATAAAAATTGACGGAAGCTATCTTGAGGGAGGAGGACAGATAGTTAGAACATCCTTGAGTCTTTCTGGCCTTACTGGAAAAGGATTTGAAATTTCCAGTATAAGGAAGAACAGACCTAAGCCAGGATTGAGAGAGCAGCATTTGCAGGCAGTTGAAGCTGTTGGAAAGATTTGCAATGCAAAGCACAATGCCGAATTAAATTCTGAAACACTTAAGTTTGAACCTGAAGAAATAAATGGAGGAAGTTAT
>JALUUW010000052.1 GCA_027021195.1 Candidatus Pacearchaeota archaeon
AGGAGATGTTTTCTCTGCTGCTGTAGTGGCATATGACCTTGCTACAAATGCAGAAGCTGAAGAAACTGCATTAAAAGCATCAATAGCAGCAATCAGGCATATAGGATACAAGGGAGAATTATCATCGGATTCTTTTGAATGCACAAAATACTCCATCCATTAGCCTTTTATTATTCTCTGCTAATAAGCAAATGCAAAAGCCAGGAGCCTCAAAACCCAATATTTAAAAACTGCCTCTTCTTTTTTAAAAAATAAAATGGCAGTAAAAGAAATACTTGTGTCAAATCCAAAAGCAAGCATCATAGTTGTATCTTTTCTTGTAACTTTGGTAATGACTTTAATTACAAAAAAGATTACTGACCAGGATAGAATGAAAGAGCTTAAAAAAATACAAAAAGCATGCCAGATAAAGCTCAAAGACCACAAAGGAAATCCTCAAAAAATGCAGGAAATCCAAAAAGAGATAATGGAGTGTTCAATGGAGCTGATGAAGCACTCTTTCAAGCCAATGATTATAACATTCATCCCTTTAATTGTTCTTTTTTGGTGGATTAGGGGAATTTATGCTCCGGTATTGCCGGCATGGCTGTGGTATTACATTGGAACAGGGATTATTTCAAATATAGTATTGAGGAAACTTCTGAATGTCGCGTAATAATTTCCAGGATTTATAGAAAATAAAGAAAAAACAGAAACATTTCTGAAATCAACTCAAAACCCTTAAAAACCCTCTTCTTTTAACTAATCTATGGAACAAGACCAGCAAGAAATTATTTTTAAGTTAAGCATGTTTGAACAGCAGATGCAACAGCTTCAGGAGCAGCTGCAGGCAGTCGAAGAAAGAATAATTGACCTAAATTCATTGAATATAGGGCTTGATGAGCTAAAGGAAAGTTGCGGAAAAGAGATTCTTGCTCCAGTAGGGAGAGGAATGTTTGTAAAGGCAAAGCTCATCTCAGAGGATTTGATTGTAAACATAGGTGGAAAAAATCTTGTAAAAAAGAACATTCCTGATGCTCAAAGGATGATTGAAGAGCAGATTCAAAAGCTTGAGGACATGAAAAAAGAGATGAATGAAATGCTGGAGAAAACCGGAGAAGAAATAACAAAAACAATTAGAGAGACTGGTGAAACAGGGAAAGAGAAACAATAAATTCTGTAAAACATATTTTAAAAAATAAAAAAATATAAATAAGGGTTAAGAATATTTTCGGCTTATGGAAAACAGAAGAGGAATTGAAGAAATAGCATGTCCTGAAGGATTAGTTACTTTAAAGCATATCCAAATAAATAAAATGGATTATGACTTACATATAAGGAATTTTGGTACTGATGCCGGAGGGAGCTTGTTGCTTGAGTTCATCAACAATAAGAATAAAAGAAGTGAATTCTATATACAAATCTCCCCTAAGGGAGAAATTTCTTTTTCAAGAGCAGTGTATAGTGCAAGGCAGGGCCATTGTGGATATGAAACCCTCCAGAAAATAACAGACCCTGAAAAAGCTTTGATGCCCAACCTTAATAAAGGAGAGCTCGTATGGGCACCACGACAGGCATGTAAAAAAAGGGGGATAGATTATTTTCGCATCCCTTTTGGGGCAGCAAAAGTAAATTACTAAAGGATTTTAGAATAATTTTTAACTCTTTTTAAAAAATCGTTGTAGCTTAAAATCCCAAGCTCAGAGATAATTGCCTTCAAGTATTTCTTTGGAACAAACTCAAAAGAAGGGTTTTTTATCCTTATCCTATTTGAAACCCTTTTCCATATTTCCCTAAAGCTTCTCTGCTCTAACTGAATTTTCTTAGCTGTATACTTCCATGAATCAGCAATAACATAAACAGGAATATTCTGGCTTTTTGCAATCTGGGCTATGGCTTCGCTCCCGACTTTATTGATAACTCCTTTTTCTAACAGAGCATCAGCACCTAAAAAAACCTTATTGGCCTTTCTCGTTCCTTGCTCTTTTGACAATGCAATCCCGAATGCAGAATCAACAAATAAGGTAACTTTAATTCCTGCTTTTTTTAAATCCTTAGCAGTCTTTCTTCCCTGGTATAACGGGCGGGTTTCGGTATTATAAACTTCAAAAGACCTTCCATGCTTTTTTGCATAAACTAATGCATTGACAACATTTGTTGAATGGCAGTGAGTAAATATAACATCATGTTCTTTTATAATCTTAAGAACGTTTTTGTTTATTTTCTCCTGACTTGAATCAAAGTGAGCAAGAATCTCCTTTTTAGTATATTTCCCTGAGCTGATCAAATCAAGAACTCTCTCCATCATAGGCTCAGTTGGCCTTGTAGAAAGAATCTTTTTCTTTGAGGTTTTGGTTGGAAATAAAGAATATGCTCTTAAGGCAGCTTTAGAGATGTTCCTTGCTCCCTGTATTTTAACATTTTTTATGTCTTTTAGTATTCTGTTAAACTCTCTTTTTTTATTCATGATAAAAATAGCGAAATAGGTTATAAAAAAGATTTGGTCTTAATCCCAAGGGATGCTATTTTGCTTCCCCAGGCACTTTATTACGTTCAAGAAGAGATGCTCTTTTTACTAGCCTTCAAATAGCTTTACGCAATAAATCTTTAGTTTTTAACGATTTATATTGTGAAAAGAAACAATTGTCTTAAACAAACAATTTAAAAATTCTTTTTATATGGTAATGCTATGCTGGAATCAATTATTAATCCCAAAAGCGCGGAAAAGAGGCCTTGGAAGATGTTTTTCATAGGCCTTGTTTACGCTTCCTTCTCTGTTCTTCTGGTGCATATGTTTTTCTCGGGCGACAGCATATTATCAAAATATTCAGGGATGATTATTGTAACTTTCAGTGTGATGTTTTCTCTTCCTTTCATGTATTACATGATAAAAAACGAAGAGAGAGAGGATGAGGAGATTGAGGGGTTTTTTAGCGTCTGGAAAACCCATAGTGACGCTATTTATGGCTTTATGTGGCTGTTTTTCGGGTTTATCATAGCGTTCTCTTTTGTTGGAATTGTTCTCCAGAGTTTCTTCAGCAGCCCTGAATTATTCAATGCTCAAATAGAGACATACTGCATGATAAACAGCCCGGGAAATATTGAAGGGTGTGTTTCAAGATACTCTTTCAACAACATGCAGGAGATTACTGGTGCTGTGACAAAAGAAATGAGATTCCTCTCAATTCTTGAGAATAATGTTTATGTAATGATATTTACTTTAATTTTCTCCCTGATTTTTGGTGCTGGAGCTATATTTGTGCTTGCATGGAATGCGAGTGTCATAGCAGCGGCAATAGGGATATTTACACAGTACAAGGTGAGCGAAATTCCGTTAGGTGTTTTAAGGTACATGATTCACGGATTTCCTGAAATTGCCGCGTATTTCATAACTGCGCTGGCAGGGGGAATTTTCGGGGTTGGCGTAATAAGAAACGGGATAAGGAGCGATAAATTCCTAAGAATACTTGAGAACTCAATGATTCTTCTTTTCATCTCAATTATTACTTTGATAGTTGCTGCAGCAATTGAAGTTTACTTTACTCCCCTGTTATTTAGATAAAGTTTAAATAAGACTCTTTTTTTCATAAAACGTATGGAAAAGTACAGGTGTAAAAACTGCAACTATCTTTTTGAATCAGTGGTTCCAGGGCAGAAAAAATATGCGCTTATTGTGAAAAAGAGAGGCAAAAAAAGAGATTAGTGCTGATGAAATAGTCAAAAATGGATGAAAGAGAATACTTAAAAGAGAGAAAGGAAAAAGCAATCAGCTTGCTGAAAAAAAAACAGCTGTGGGCTGCAGGGTTTTTAATCATTGCGCTTATTCTTGGAGTCTACATAAGAAGCCTTCCGATGACTGATCATGGAGGCAGGCCAGGGTTGTGGGATATAGCATCTAACTCATGGACGCTCGGTCCTGATCTGGATCCATTTTTATTTTTGAGATATGCAAAAACAATTGTTGAAAACGGGGCTATTCCAGAGATCGACTCTATGAGATACGTTCCTTTGGGGTTTGACACTTCGGGAGAAACAAAACTTCTTCCATACATGATTGCATTCACTCACTACATTATAAGCGCTTTCAAAAACACAAGCGTAGAATTTTCTGCAGCCCTTTTTCCAGTGATAATGTTCGCCCTTACAATAATATCTTTTTTCTTTTTTGTAAGGGAAATCTTTGCAAAGAATTCCAATGAGGCAAAAACAAAAGCCAATCTAATTGCACTAATATCAACTTTTTTCATGATTGTTATCCCTACTTTCTTGCCAAGAACTGTTGCAGGAATTCCTGAAAAAGAATCAGCCAGTTTCTTCTTTATGTTTCTCTCATTTTACCTTTTTTTAAAGGCATGGAAATCCGAAAAAACAAAGAATTATGTCTTATTTGCAATACTCGCCGGGATTTCTACTGCCCTTATGGGCTTGATATGGGGAGGGGTTGTATACATATTCACTACTATCGGAATTGCAAACTTCATTGCGTTTATTATCAATAAAACCAAGAAAAGAGGGTTTTTCATTTATTCTGGATGGATTGCCTCAACGCTTTTCTTCCTTCTTACGTTCTCAAACAAATACTCCTTATTGAGCCTTATAAAATCCACTGACTACATGATTGCTTTTGTGACTTTTTACATTCTGTTTGTTGATTTTGTCCTATGGAATACTCCTGTTTCAAACATGAATCTTTTGAAAAAAACAAAGCATCCAAAGAACATCGTGTCTGTTGTTATTGCAGTCTTTTCAGGAGCAGTGATTGCCTCGGCAATCTTCGGCCCTTCCTTTATCCCGTCGAAGTTCAGCAACCTGATTGATACATTCATAAACCCTACAACAGGCAGATGGGGAGTTACTGTTGCAGAAAACAGGCAGCCGTATTTCAGGGAATGGGCTTCCAGCTTCGGCCCTTTTTTGAAAGGCATTCCAATTTTATTCTGGCTTTTTTTCGCAGGATCGGTTGTCATGTTTAAACAGATGCTGAAAAACCTGAAAAAGAAAGATTCTCTAACACTGACTGCATTCTATGTGCTGTTCTTCTTTGGCCTTGTATTCTCAAGATATTCCAGCTCAAGCGCATTTAACGGGGAGAATCTCATAAGCAAAGCATTTTATTTTGGCTCTGCTATTTTGCTGCTCGGATTTTTGATTTATTATTATACTAAATACGAAAAAGAGGGCCACAGAGGATTTGAAAAAATAGAATACGAGATATTATTCTTATTCGCCCTCTTGATTCTGACTCTTTTTACTGTGAGAAGCGCTGTAAGGCTTGTGATGGTTCTTGCCCCTATCGCCCCAATATTTGCAGGATACCTTATTTATGAAACATCTTACAGGTTTGCAAAATCAAAAGAAGAGACTCAAAAAATCATTTTTGGAGTTCTTGCCATTTTAATCATTATTGCGAGCATGTTTGCATTTGTCAGTTTTTATAAAGCAGTCAAAGTGCAGTCATACGGGTTTGTCCCGTCTTCATACACTCATCAGTGGCAGAAGGCAATGAAATGGGTAAGGGATGAAACTCCAAAAGACTCTGTTTTTGGTCATTGGTGGGATTATGGATACTGGGTACAAAGCATTGGAGAAAGGGCAACAGTGCTTGATGGCGGGAATGCTATTGCCTACTGGAATTATCTTATGGGGAGAAATGTCTTGACAGGAGACAACCAAAAAGACGCATTGGATTTTTTATATAGCCACAACACCACTTACTTTCTCATAGATTCCACAGATATCGGAAAATATACTGCATTCTCAAGCATTGGGAGCAATGAGGATTATGACAGGTATTCCTGGATAGGAAGCTTCCTTCTTGATGAAAGGCAAATAAAAGAAACAAGAAACCAGACAATTTATGTTTATACCGGAGGAACAATGCTTGATGAAGATCTGATAATTGAAGAAAACGGCAAAGAAGTGCTTCTTCCAAAGCAGAGAGCAGGAGTCGGG
Organism: Candidatus Pacearchaeota archaeon; assembly: GCA_027021195.1. Classification (GTDB taxonomy): domain Archaea; phylum Nanobdellota; class Nanobdellia; order Pacearchaeales; family GW2011-AR1; genus JALUUW01. The sequence continues at coordinate 5,932 of JALUUW010000052.1, forward strand.
GCAATAATAATTACTGCGAAAAGAGAAGGAAACGTAACAAGATTCTCCCAGCCATATGCAGTCATGATTTATCAGGGGGTCCAGTACAATGTGTATTTAAGATATCTGTCAATTGCCGGAGATTTTACTGATTTCGGCTCGGGAATAGAGGCTACAGCATATGTGTTTCCAAGGCTTGATCAGCAAGGACAGGGAATAAGGCAGAATCCCATTGGAGCTGCAATGTACCTTTCTCCAAGGCTCATGAGAGGGATGCTTTCCCAAGTATATATCTTAAATGACCCTTTTGGAAATTTTGGGGCATTTGAGCTGGTCCACACAGAGCCCAGCATAATAATTGACTCTTTAAGAAAACAAGGAATGAATCTTCCAGAATTTGTATACTTCAGAGGTCTTCAAGGCCCGATAAAAATATGGAAAATAAACTATACTGGAGATGAAGAAGTCAAGCAGGAATATCTTGATAAGGATTATTCAAAATACATAAGCTGGAGATTATAAATAAAGGAGAAAAGATGGAAACAGTATTTTTGCTTTCAATACTTGCGAGTTTTGTCCTTGCAATATTTCTCTTTCCAAGATGGATAAAAAAGTGCCGTCGCATAGGCTTTTTGTGGGAGGACATGAATAAATTCAGGCATCCGAAAAGAGTGGCCTCCTCTGGAGGAATAGTGACAGTGATGGCATTCATTATCGGGGTTCTAATTTATATTGCAGGAATAACCTTCACTATTGGCCCTGAAAGCAGAATAAGCCTTGAAATTTTTGCCCTCCTTACAACAATTCTTATTTTAGCAATTATAGGGTTTGTGGATGATTTGTTCGGATGGAGGCATGGGGGGCTGTCAATAAGATTCAGGCTCTTCCTCTCTTTTGTAGCATCAATCCCCCTCATAGTCATAAATGCTGGAACGCATGTTGTTGAAATGCCTTTTATAGGAGTTGTGGATATTGGGCTCATATATCCTCTGTTTTTAATCCCTATAGGAGTTATTGGAGCTACAACGACTTACAACTTCCTGGCAGGATTTAACGGCCTTGAAGCAGGCCAGGGAATAATCATAATAAGCTTCCTATCTTTTGTAGCATATGCAACAGGAAAGCCATGGCTTGCAGCTGTAGGACTATGCATAGTTGCATCCCTTATCGCCTTTTACATTTTCAACAGGCATCCTGCAAAGATTTTCCCTGGAGACAGCCTTACATATCCTATTGGAGGAATTATCGCCACCATGGCAATTCTCGGAAATTTTGAAAGAATTGCTGTTTTCGTATTTATTCCATATATAGCTGAAACTTTCTTAAAGCTAAGAGGAAGACTGAGAAAACAGTCATTTGCGCTTCCTCAAAGAGATGGAAGCCTTAAAATGCCTTATAAAAAAATATACGGGCTTACGCACCTTTCATTATTCATACTAAAAAGATTCAAGAAAAAAGTATATGAAAAAGACATAGTATATTTTATCTTTGCAATTCAGCTATTATTGGTAATGTTGGCACTCATAATTTTCAGAGAGGTATTGTTCAAATGAACTGGAGAAAGTATCTTCCAATAATAGGAATAGTGCTGTTTATATTCATCCTTGTAAAAATAAACATTTTAGAAGTTGTGAATGAGATAAGAAATGCGAACATATTCTTTATTGCTGCCTCGTTAATTGTTGTTTTGGGAATGTTTTTCATTCAGACCTTAAAATGGTTTGTTATCGCAAGAGAGCAGAGGATAAAAATCCCTTTCAAAGAGGCTTTTAAAATAAATGTCATCACTAACTTCTACGGATTTATTACTCCTTCTAAACTCGGAACTGTAATAAGGGCAGAGTATCTTAAAAAATACACAGGCAATATAGGAAAAGGCCTCTGCAATTTTACTTTAGATAAGATATTTGACCTCTCCTCAGTATTTTTTATGGCAATATTATTTTCATTCATGTTCAGGGAAAAAATCCCTTTTCTCCCGATTAAGTTTTTCATATTTATTTTTGCAGGGCTTGTTCTTGCAACAGTTATTTTTATAAGCAAATCAAGGAGCAAGGCAATTCTGAGAGTTTTTTTAAAAAGAATGTTCCCTGAAAAAATGAAGAAAAAGGCGAAAATGGCTTTTGATTCTTTCTATGACAATATCCCCCGAAAAAGATATTTTGCTGTTTTCTTTATGCTGAATGTTGTAAACTGGGTTACTAATTATTTTGCAGTATTTTTAATTGGAAAGTCATTGGGAATAAACCTTTCTTTCATTTATTTTCTGGCAATCCTTCCAATAGGGACTCTGATATCCCTAATCCCAATCAGCGTAAATGGTCTTGGAACGCGTGAAGCTGGGCTGATAAGCCTTTTCTCTCTTTTCGGGGTAAGCGCCTCAAAAGTATTTTCTATGTCCCTCCTGAGCATATTTATTGTAATGGTTGTTCCTTCGGCCATAGGAAGCTTTTTAATGTTTAAAAATCAGGGAAAAATAGATGGCAAATCTCAGAAAAATTTCGATAGTTATTCCTGCCCACAACGAAGAGGAAAGAATTGAAAAAACCCTGAAGAGATATTTTGATTACTTCAAAAGCCTCAAGAAAAAAGGCATTCTTGATTTTGAAATAGTTGTTGTGCTAAATGCCTGCACTGACAACACTCTCAAAGTTGTTAAAAAATATTCATGCAGAGAGTTAAGAATATTGGAGTTTGAGCAGGGAGGGAAGGGCTTTGCAATTATTAAAGGGTTTAAAGACTCTCTAAAAAGAGAGAGCGAATTAATTGGTTTTGTTGATGCTGATTGTTCAACCCCTCCTGAATCTTATTATGATTTGATTAAATCCCTTACAGAAGATATGAGTGCAGATGGCGCGATAGCAAATAGATGGGATAAAAAAAGCCATTTTGAATACTCTGGATTTAAAAAGCTCAGAAGCATCACATATAACTTCATTATCAGGTCTATGTTCTTGTTTCCATACAGGGATACTCAGTGCGGGGCAAAAGTGTTCAGGAGAGACGTTTTGGAGAAAATTATCCATAAAATGGTTTCAAGTGATTTTAATTTTGATGTTGCCCTTCTTTTTTGCCTGAAAAAAGAGCTTAATGCAAAAATAAAATCAGTTCCAACTCATTGGGTTGATGCCGACAAAACAAGGATAAGCCTCGTCAGAAGCCCTTTCAGAATGATTCTGTCTGCAATAAGGCTAAGGCTCGTGCATTCTCCATTCAGATTCATACCAAGAGCCTATGCAAAGCTTCCGTCAAAATTAAAAATCCACAAAATGCTCGGGTAAGCTATTTTCCAGAAAGCAAGGATTTCCCATCTATTCCTGAAGGGATTTTCCCTTTTAATCCAAGCATCTCAAGAAGAGTTGGAAACAAGTCTTCTGTTTTTGCCTTTGTTTTTGATTTTTTGTTCAGCATAAAAAAAGCCATCTCATTTTTATCAGAAATATCATACCCATGCATTCCTTTTGCAAACGAGGCATTGAAGAAATTCGGGAATATCAGAGTTCCGCTATCTGCAAGAAAAATCTCATCTCCGTAAAAATTGTCCTTGAAATCTATTCCAAGCCTCTTCTTTTCTTTTTCTGAGACAACTCTTCCGCCCTTTTGTTTTTTGAGAATTGAAAGCACCTTTCTCCTGATGCTGCTGTTAAAAAACCAGAATCTTGCCATAGTGGAATCCAGAAAATAAACATACCCTTTTCCGAAGGCGGGGAGTTTTGACTTTAAGTCAGCTTTTTTAGTAACTGCAACCATGCCATGATCTGACCATATCATGACATTATCTTTTTCAATGTCAAACTCAGAAAGAACTTTTTTGACAAGCAAGTCCTCTTTCCTTAGGGCCTCTTTCATTTCTGGAGAATCAGGGCCATAAGCATGCCCTATTGAATCAAGATCGACAAGATGAAGATAATAAAAGTCGTATTCCTTTTTTCTTATGAGTTTGAGAAACTTCTTAACCCTTGCTTCATCATCATTCTTCAAAGTCCAGTGAAGCTTTGGCTTTCCATTTTCAATTATTAATGGGAAGTCGTAAAACAAATACTTTGTTTTATTTTCCCTGAGGAAATCAAAAATAGTCTTAACAGGAACGGACTTTTTTTGATAAAAATGCCTTGTTTGCTTTCGCTGAAAAAATTTGAAGTAATTCAGGTCAATTGCCGGAAGAAAAAGGTCTTCTCCCCTAAAGAAATTAAATAAATTAATGGCATGAAATTTCAGTTTTCCTGGAAAGGGCTTTAAAAATAATTGATAGGGAAATCTCCTCAAGTTTCCGTTATACCCGTAATTTGCAAACTGCCCTATTTTTGAAGGATGGATGCCTGTAAAAAATCCAACAGCGTTTTTAAATCCGAACGGCTGTTTGAGCTCTCCTGCAAAAAATTTTTTAGAGAACTGATGCAAAAAAGGAGTGTCTCTTTCATTAAGATAGCTCTTTCTAAAAGCATCAATCATTATCACTATTGTTTTTGCCATTCTTCAACTAAGCTCCAACCAAGATATAAAAAACAAGAGGCGCTTGTTTTTAAAAATATTTATTATTTATTGGAAGCTGCTAAAAAGAAGATTATTTTTGCTATTTATTGGCATATTGCTTTTTCAAAAAAGTTTATAAGCAGAGTATTTTAGGTTAGGGTATGAAAGTTCTTTTAATTGCACCTCCTTTGAAAGTTGCAAAAGAGATGGAAGAATTTGTAAGAATTTCCTATCCTCTTGGAATTGCATATATTGCCTCAAGCCTTGAAAAGCAGGGATTTGAAGTTGCAATACTCGATGCCCTGGCAGAAGGATGGAACATCAAAAGGAATGAGGAAGAATATATAAGGATTGGACTTCCAAAAGAAAAGATTATTGAAAGGATAAGAAATGAAAATCCAGATGTGTGCGGAATATCTTCCCAATTCTCCTCTCAGAAAGACGTCCCTCATGAAATTGCAAAGATTGTGAAAGAAATTTCCCCGAAAATAAAAGTCGTATTTGGTGGACCCCATGCGAGCGGAAGCAAGGAAGAAGTGCTAAAGGACATGAATGTTGATTTTGTTGTGATAGGAGAAGGAGAGAGGACATTCGGAAAGCTCCTAAAAAATCTCAAAGCTCCCGGGAAAGTTGATGGAGTAGCATACAGAAAGAATGGAAAGATAGTTTCTTCAAAGCCGTCTGAATTTATTATGAATCTTGACGAGCTTCCGTTTCCAGCATACCATCTTTTAAAAATGGAGAAGTATTTTGAATGCGGAGCAGAAGGGTTTTCAGCGAGAAGATATGTTGGAGGATCTTTTAGGTGGGCTACGATAATCACAAGCAGAGGATGTCCTTTTGACTGTGTTTTTTGCTCAATACACAATACAATGGGATACAAATGGCGCCCAAGAAGTGTGAAGAATGTTGTTGAAGAGATAGAGTTTCTTTACAAAAAGTACAATATAAGGACATTTTTCTTTGAGGATGACAACTTCACTCTTGACAAAGAAAGGGCAAAAAAAATATTAAGGGAAATTATCAAAAAAGGTTTGAAGATAAACTGGCAGGCTCCAAACGGGATAAGGGCAGATGCGCTTGATGAAGAGCTGATTCTGTTGATGAAAAAAACCAATTGCACGAGAGTAAGAATTGCAATTGAGCATGGAGACCAGGAATTTTTGAACAAAGTTGTAGGAAAACGGCTCGATCTAAAAACACTGAAAGAAGCTGTAAAATTAGTGAGAAAGTACAGAATGGATATTGACGGATTCTTTGTTATGGGAATTCCTGGAGAAACAGACAAAACAATGAGGAAAAGCATTGATTTTGCAAAAGAGTTATCTGCTCTTGGATTGAACCCTATCTTCGGGATGGCAATACCTCTTCCAGGAACAAAGCTGTACAAAGTATGCGAGAATGGAGAATATTTTGTAAAGAAGAATCCTTCTTTAAAAGACTACCAGCTTGCATATTCAAAAGAAGCGCTTATAGATACCCCGTCAATGCCTTCTTCAAAACTGAAAAAATGGTATTTCAAAGCGCTTAGGGAAACCCTTCTTGTAAGAATAAAGAAAAATCCAAGAGTTCTCTTAAATTTAAACATTGTACAGGAATTCAGGAACCACCCAATACGCGCCTTAAAAATAGCCCTCTCTTATTCAAAAAGCGCGCTCTCAAAGTGAAGCTCCCAACCGCAGCAGAGCTGGGGGGTATATGGATTAAATAAATCAGAAGTTACAAATACCCTTTTTCCCTGAACCATTTTATTGTTTTTTCCATTCCTTGTTTGAGGTTTATCGGCATGTATTTCAGCTCTTTTTTTGCCTTAGCTATGCTGAACATCCTGTTTTGAGTTATATAATCTACAGCAGATTTCTTAATGGGGGCTCTAAATCCTGTAAAAGACTCAAAAATCTCAAAAACACCTGCAGTGGTTTTTATAAAAAATTTAGGAACATGAATTCCTGGGAAGCGTATATTCTGAATTTCGGCAATTGTGCTTACAAGCTCGTTTAGAGGATAAGATCTTTCATCGCTTAAAATATAAATTTCCCCTTTTTTTCCATTTTTCTCTGCCAGAATTGCACCCTTAACAATATTGCTTACATGGACTAAAGGCAAAAGATTTTTTCCATTACCTATTATCGGAAAAGCGTGTTTTTTCACCATCTTGCATATCTTGAATATAGCTACATTGACTTTCATAGCGCTGCTTAACTCACCTTCTCCATAAACCATTGTGGGTCTCAGAATCACTACAGGAAATTTCTCTTTCTTGAATTTGCCAATAAGATATTTCTCTGCATAATACTTGCTTATATCATAAGGAGATTTTGCATCTGAATCAGACTTTTCATCCAAAACCTTTCCCTGGACAATTCCAAGGGCATCAACACTGCTAAAAAATATGAACTTTTTCAGATGTTTAAGTTTAGAACACGCTTCTGCAAGATTTAAGGTTCCATAAAAATTAATTTCCTTAAATTCCCTATATGCCTCTTCCCCTTTTTTGTCTGAATTTGTTAAAGCAGCAAGATGAAACACAGTATCTATGTTCTCAGGAAGCTTTAAAGATTGTTTTTTTGTTATATCTCCTTTGATAACTTTAACTCCTTTTATCTTTACCGGCTTTCGTGAAAGGGCATAAATCATGTATTTTTGATCTTTTTTTAAAAGCTCTTCAACTAAGTGCTTTCCTATGAATCCTGTTGCTCCGGTAATAAGAATATTTTTCATCTTAAACTATTTTCAAAAAGCAAAACAGCACATAGGCCTGTGAAAATTTATTTGCAATTTCATTCCAAAGCTTATAGCTGTCATTAACACTGTAATCAGTTGGAAATACTTTATTCATCATTTTCCCAGCATCTTTAAGCATTCTTTTATTTATCTTTTTTTCCTTTGAAACAGAAAATAAAAGCCTTGGAAGAACAGCATACATTGTTAAGTCAGGAGAAGTCTTATTTTTAAGAATATTAAGGTGGCTTGTTTTTCTGAATTTCCTCAATCTTAAATAAAAAATCAGCTTCATATAGTTCTGAAGTAAAAATGAAGGAATAGTTTTTCCAAGATTTATTTTAAATCTCCTTCTTATATACCACTGAATATACGGTCCAAAATAGAGTTTCCAGGTATTATTATAGATTACATCTGAAAGATGCTCATAATCCTTTATCTTTCTTCCTGTAAATTTTCCAACAAAATACTTGGCAACCTCTCCAGAATAATGGCAGGCCTCATGCCATTCTTTAAATGCATTAATCTTTTTTGGAAATTTAGTGTTCAGCTTAAAGTCTGTTGCTTTCATTACTTTTTCAGGCAAATCAGGAATTTTTTTTGCCAGTTCTGGAAAATCCTTTTTAAAACATTTCTCCAAAATTTCAGCCCTTTTTTTATATCCCGGGACAAACTTTCTGTTCAGCATCAAAAGAGCCTCGCAGCATGCAATTAATGCCTTGCTGTATCCAAGATACAAAAGCCCTCTCTTTTCATTTTCACTGATTTTATGAAAGTAATCCATTGAAAAATATTCTGCAAGCAGAGCCATCCGATTCATCAAAAACCTGAATCCTTCTGTCAAAGGAAGGTCCTCAACAGTGTAAGAAGGCATCAGATTCCTGAGATCATCCCCATAAATTACACTGCTCGAGTTCTTCAGCTCATAATATCTTGCCATAGGAGGCAGATTTTTGAGTTTTCCAACAGGCAGGTTTTTCAGATCAACATAAAAAGTATTTGAGTATCTTTCCCTGTCAAACTCATAAAATTCAACCCCTGTATTTTTTATGTCCAGTCTTGATGTAGCTCTGTTTGCTATCCTGTTCAGGGATTCTTCGCTAACCTTATTTTCGCTTATAATGAAGATATCAAAATCGTTTATTGGAATTACTTTCCCTTTTCTAACTTCAACACTTCCCTCCCCTCTTCCAAACCCCCCTCCAAGAATAATGCTCTTTACAGAAGGAATCTCTTTGAGAATTTCTTCAACAATTATATCAACATACTCTTGTATTTTTTCATCCACTGACAAACCGAGCCGAGTGTATTTTATGTTAGTTGAACAGGATTTCATTTCATTTTTCTTACCTTGATAATGCTTGCTTCTTTTTTAAAGGGAATAAGCTGATAAGCCTTAAATATTATTTTTTTAATTGGATTAACTTTGTGTCCGAGAGCAGCCTGATCTCCGAGCCACGCTCCAATAGTGCTTGCTTCCCTGTATTCCTCGATTCTGAATCCATAAAACTCAAACATCTTTATTAGGTCTCTTTTTGTAAAATGAGCCATATGCGCTGAAATTCTGTTATCGCTGAAATTGCCGTAATTCCTCTCTAAAGAGCATCCTCCAGACATCATCTGATAGCCAAGAGCAAGAAGGATGATATTGATAAGACTGTCTGTTCTTGGGACTATAATTACTGCATAGCCATTGTCTTTCAAAACCCTCTTTATTTCCCTTACACAATGGTCTGTATTGTAAATGTGTTCCAGAGTGTCAAAGCAGGTTAAAACATCAAAAGCTTTGTCTTTATAAGGAAGTTTATTGTCCTCGTTTAAATCAAAAAAAACAGCCTTAACATTGTTCTTTCTTGCGTCTTCAATATTTGCTATATCTATTCCATGAATGTCTTTTGTCTGTATTTTTTCTGCAACCCATGTGGCAACCTTTCCATTGCTGCATCCAATATCAAGATATTTTGCATTCTTTTGAGGAGTTATTAGAGTAAGAGCAGTCTTTATCCTGTCATCAAAATAATCATGAGGATACTTTTCGCTAAGCTCCTTGTTTACAAGGCTCGGCTTGCTCATTTTTTCAGTTTTTTTCCCATTGGCCTTTCTTTTTTCTGATGATTTTCCTGCTTTTTTTGTCATTTTTTCTCTGCAAGAACATACTGATGATGCGCAAAAAAATACTTTATTGGAAGTCTGCTGTTCTCAATAAACATTGTATTGTTTACTTTGTCCAAAACCTGTTTTCCTGGAAGAGGCTTTATTTTTTCTTTCGGAGGGAGTTTCATTCCCAAGATATTCTCTTTTACCTCCCTTATTGAAAATGCAGTGTCAGGCCAAGGAGGCATGTCTATATATCCTGCTTCTAAAACTTTAAGATTGTTATTTTCTGCAAATTTCTTTAATCCTCCAAGCCTTCTCAAGCGTATGCTCCCTCTCTCTGCATGAGTGCATTTTTTTCTTGAAACAATATGATAAGCAACATGAAAAGGGGTTCCGTAATTCCAGATGTTTGGAGTGAAAAACAAAACATATTTTTTTGATTTTTTTATCATCTCTTTTATTGAATCAGGATCTGTCTGAAGCAGTGCGAAATTCCATACAAGGTCAAAACCTTCTCCTTTAAAGGGAATTTTTGCAAATTTTGGCTTTATTTTTGATGGCCATGACTTTTTTATTTTCTCTACCCGAGGATCTGCAACAGTGACATTGCACTTGTTTTTAATAAAAACCATATTGTCATACCCTTTTGAAAAAGGAACTCCATATTCCAAAACAGTCTTGATTTTCAGAGTTTTGCTTAATCTGTTAAGAAGCCTTCCAAGAGAGACCCTCTCATAAACAGAGCCGAATCCCTCGTCCTGAGTATTTGCGCAAATCCATTCCTCTATTTGTGCTAAGGAATCTTTTGTTTTCATTTAAAAATATCAGAAAAGGGGTTTATAAGTTTTTATATTAATCTTGATTTTAAAACATTAAACACAACTCTCATAGATTTTCTTAAGTCAAGAGAAAGATTTGTGTAGCTTGCACTTGCCAAAGGACAATAGCACTCCTTATTCGCAATGCTTTTTCTTTGTTTTTTTGCCTTTTCATTATACCAAAGGCTCATTAAATTATAATCTTCGTCCCTTAAATTTCCTATGCTTTCTGCCCTTATGCAGCAAAACCAAACTTCTCCAGTCGGGTCAATCTGGGCAGAGGCTATCCCTGCATAACAAGGAATTACTTGTTTTTTCTCTTTCAGAATCTGCTTGACCATCTTATAGTATTCAAGCCTAAATGCCTGTTTCAGGGAAAGTTTCTGGCTTTCAAGCTTTTTAATCAAAAAATCAATTGCTCTTGAATACTCCCCAGAAGAAGGAGTTATTTTATCCCCGAGATTAGAGAGTTCAACCCTGTTTTCTGCAACTTCAGTTATGTAGTTTTTAGGCCTTAGCTTTTCTGTGACATATCTATAAATCTCAGAAAAATCCATGTAATTGAATTTTGAGATTACTGTATGGATACTTACATCAAAATTATTGTATTTTTTTTCAAGGTCCTTTAATCCCTTATAAACCCTCATAGATTTTTCAAAATTTCCTTTAATCCCTCTTATTGAGTCATGCTTCTCATTAATATGGTCAATAGAGATATTCACAGTTATGTGCGATTTTCTGCATTTCTTAAGAATCTGCTCTGTTTTTTTCACAATATATTCTCCCAAAAGGGCATTTGTAGGAATCACTATGCTTTTTGGCTCACAGTATCTTTCAGCATACTGGCAGATTTCAGCAATGTTTCTATTCAAAAAAGTCTCTCCTCCAGTAAGTATCAGAAGGTAAAGATTCCCTTTTCCAATTTTTTTGAAAATCTTTTCAATCTCTTCAAGAGAAAGCTCTTTTTTGAAATCCTTTCTTTTCCAGATATTGCATGTCCTGCATTTGCTGTTGCACTTGTAAGTCAGGCCGAAAGTCAGATTCATCGGAAAGCTTTTTGGAAATCCAAAACTCCTGTAAAGCTTGTATAAAAGCAGTTTTTGCATCATCATCCTATTTAGAAAGAAATTTGTTTTTTAAAGTTAATTAAGCTCAAATCAACAAGCATAAATTACCTTACTTTTTTTGTTGATTCTGCAGTGTCCCATACATAAGGATTTTTTCCCTGATTGAGCTCTATCATTCCCAAAATCCTGGAGTATACTTCAATTAATGCCCCCCCAATAAGATAAAAAAACCCCTTTACTGATTTTTCCTTCAGAATATATTTTAAAGTCAAGAAAAAGATTCTTGAGAAATTGAAGCTTTCAACAACATAAGTTTTTTCTCTTTCAAGATGCCTGTGCCCTATGTAAACTCTTTTTCTCTGCTTTATCAGATCTTTAAGTTTTTCTGCTCCGTGGTTTCTCACTACTGCTTCAGAAATTTGTTTTTTCTCATAGCCTTTTGAGGAAATGAGGGCCTCAATGTATGCCTCATCAACTGCGGTTGTTTTTGAGATTTGCGGTGAAAGGTCTTTTCTGAATGCAATCATTTCTCCAAATCTCGGAAGCTCATTGTGAACCCACCACCAATAATGGATTACATAGCCCAAAAAACTGTCCTTGTTATTTGTCGGGATTGCCCTTGCCCCTGTTAATCCGAGCTTTTTGCTTTCCAAAAAAGGCCTGCAAAGATTTTCTATACAGTCTCTCTCTGGAATAGTATCTCCGCTTTCAACAACAACTATTGAGCATTTTGCATTCTTAAGGAAAAGGTTTATTGCAGAAGCCTTTCCCTGCCTTGTTTTTTGAATAAGAAGCTTTATTCTTCTGTTTTTTTCTGAAAAGCTTTTGACAATGCTATTTGTCTTGTCAGTAGAGCCAGAAGAAACAACAATTATCTCTGAAATCTCAATCCTGTTTAATTTCTGTTTTAAAAGAGCATCAAGTATATTTGAGATATTTTTCTCTTCATTGTATACAAAAACACCAACACTCACCTTAAGATTTGTTTTGTATTTCATTTCCGTAATTAAACTTATAAATAATAAGGGATGGCTGGTTATTGTTTCTGGCATAAACCTGGACAGGAGTAAGCATCTCCTGATGAGTCTGGGGATAGGAGTATGCCCATTCTGCATGTGGCTCAAAAACAGAGAGTACAAGGAAAGCAGGCCTCAATTCCATGACCTTTTGTTCAAATTCAGATTCATTTGTTTTTTTAGTCATATAATTGTAAATGCGCCTTTCTGCATAGTATTGGTGTTGTGGAACAGAAGCGCTGAAGATAATATCTTCCTCAAGAGAATTCTCCTTCAACCATAAGCCTGCCTGCTTAACCTCAAGATAGCTTAGAGATTTGGCCATTATAACCTTATTTGCCTGGTTAAGCTGGTAGTATGCTCCAAAAGCCAAAAACAAAACCACTACAAAAATCCCAAGATGCTTGTGATAAGGCCTTATCATCTTCTCAATACTCAGCAATCCCCTGGAGAGAATTATGAAAAAAGGAGGAAAAGCCATCATAAGATATCTCGGCTCCATATGCGAAGGAAGAAGCGCGTGATACAAAAACGGGACAGCGAACCAAAAAAGCAGGAAAAGATTCTGTTTTAAGTGGAGATCCGGCTTTTTCAGAATAATGTCTGCACTTATTGCAAGTTCAAAAAAGAATATCCCTATTCCCAGAATGAATGGAATAAGCAGCGCCCATCCGAGATATTCTGGCATAAACGCAGAATAAACAAGTATTCCTCTTAACCCCATTGAGTTTGGCTTTGAAAATCTCCCCTCGCTTACTCCAAGAAACCTGTCAACAGGATTTGAATTCTCTTTAATGTAGACATATCCTAAAAAGCTTGACATGACTAAAAGAAAAATAAATCCTGCTGCCCAGAGGTACTTGTTCTTAACAAACCTCCATTTGTCAACAGCAACAATAAACAACAGAAACGAAAAAACCATCATTAATGTTCCTGCTCTTGCCAAAACAGCCATCCCAAGAAAAAATCCAAACCAGAGAAGCATTTTATGCTTTTTATTCACATATCCTTCCCAGAAAAAATAAACTGAAAACAGGAAAAAAGCGAGAGAAGGAATTTCAGTCATTAGCCGGTAAGTGAAAAAGAGGTGCTGCCAGAAAATTGCCAGAAGAAAAGTTGAAATAAGAGCAATTTTTTTATTGAATATTTTTCCAGAGACAATATACATTCCAAAAATTGCTGCTATTGAAAACAAAAGCTCTGTTACCCTTAATGCAGCTTCATCTAACCCTATTTTAAAAAGCAGCCCCCAAAGAAGTGCAAGAAAAAAAGGCCTCCTTGGATTAAAGACATACCCTATATCAATGCCTTTTCCAAAAACCTTTGCCTGAGTCAAATAATCTGCAGCATCCCACCAGACTGGCTGCCCGAGTGTTTTAAAGAAAAAATAAATCCTTACTAAAACAGCAAAGATGATGATTCCAAGAAAAATCTTATTATGATTGTCTTTTGCCCACTCAGAAAACCTGTCTTTAAATGCCTGTTTTCTTTTTTCCAGCGAGCCTCTCTCTTTTGAATTGCTTCTCATTAAAAAGAATGCCAAAGAAAGTTTTTAAGGGTTTTTATTTGCAAGTTCATTCTTTTAGGTGTAAAGAGCATTCATTGCCTCCTCTTCAATTCCTTCAATATGCTCCATCCTTTCAAGCTCTTCGAGCGTAACCCATCTAATATCGTCAATCTCCTCTCCTTCCTTAACATTGAAATTCTTAACAGTTACAAGATATGATTCCCCAAAAGTTTTCTTTCCATCAGGCCTCTCATAAGAGTATTCAGCAACCTTCCTTATTATCCTGCAAAGCTCAAGCCCTGTTTCTTCCTCAAGTTCCCTTGAAAGCGCTTCTCCAGTTGTCTCATTTTTTTCAACAACCCCTCCTGGAAAGGCCCATTTTCCTTTATGCATTTCCTCGTTTTTTCTTTTTATGAGAAGGAATTTTTCCTCATCAGGATGCTTAACAATTGCATTAACAACCCTCGCAGGTTTGCTTTCTAAGGTAGTTTCCAGCGCCTCTAAAACATCATCAGCAGAAATGCTTTTAGTAAGCTCTTCATCATGCTTATCCATCTTTTCCGGAAAAAATTCCTTAAGTCGCGGAGAGATTAATTTTGTCAAAATCCCATAGTCTTCAATCTCATGAGGACTTGTGACAAAAAACAACCCAATTGTCGGCTTTTTCAGTGCAAGAGAAATATGGATAGCAAGGCTGTCTGAACAAACAACAGCATTGCAGAGACTAATCAGTGAAAAGAATTCTGAAAGAGAGTTAAAAGGGTTATTCGCATGAACCTTTATTCCTTTTTCATTTAAAGAATCAAGTATTTTTTTCTGTTTTTCGATATCATCAGGGCCTGAAAAAAGAATAACTTCGTATTCTTTGCCTTTTGCATTAGTTATAAAGTCAATTATGTTTTCAGTATTCCATGCTTTTGACGGCCATCTTGGAGAGGAGCCTATATGAATCCCAATAAGCTTTTTTGAATTGAGATTGTTTTTTTTAGTAAATTCCTCTGCATATTTCCTATGCTCTTCAGAAAAGACTATTTCATGATGCTGTTTTTTATAATTCAATTCAGCAACATCAAACATCATCTCTTGATATGTTTTCCTGTTTTCTCTTTTGAAAGAGTCATCAAAAATAGTATTAAGATAATATTCTGCGCCCTCATTAAATGCTGCAGGATAGCCTCCATCAGAGTAAAACCCCAGTTTCTTTGCAGCATCAAGCTTTGCAGCCAGCTCTGTTGCTTCATCATCAATATCAAAATTATACAAAATGTCAAATTTTCCTTTTGGCTCAAATGGCAATGGCTCTGCTTTATCTACATATGGGCTGTTTCTGACAATCTCTAAAGAGCCTTTTCTTGTAATCCAGCAAATTTCTGAATCAGAGAACTCTTCTTTTATGGCTTTTGCCAAAGGAAGGGTTCTTACAACATCTCCCAATGCCCCAAGCTTAATTATGAGTATTTTCATAGTTAAATTTAAAACTTTGATGCTTATTTAAGCATTATGAAAGAAAGATTAAAGGCATATATTGCAGGAAAAATTGGAACTGAGGATGAAAAAAAGAGGCTTGAAGAAATAGACTCTTTATGCAAAAAGATAGGAATTGAGACTTTTCTTCCGCACAGAGATGTTGGAATTTGTGAAAATATAAAAGATGCAAAAAGAGTCTTTAAAGGAGATATCCTTGAAGGGTTTAAAGGCTGCAGCCTGATTATTGCTTCTCTTGATGGCCTGCATGTCGGGGCAGGAACTTCGTGGGAATTGGGGTATGCTTATGCAAAAGGCATTCCTGCCATCGGGCTTAAGACAGACGAGCCAGTAGAAGATGCGATAGAATACCTAAGCGCGATTTTAATCGCATCTATGAAAATTGTTACATCATTTGATGAGCTAGAGAGAGAAATTAGAAAAATTAAAAGCTCCAAAACGATTAATCCAAAGGCTTGGTTGATTTAATCTCTGTCTCTCTCCATCCATCCCTATAAGAGTGCTTTTTTCTCAGCTCACTGAAAGCTTTAATATAAATGTAAAGTCTCGCAAAATACAATTCAAGCGTCCATAAAAGCTCCCTGATGTTTTTAGGAAAAGTAAAAAGAAAAAACCATCCTTCTTTTATTTCATTAAAAAAGGACTTAGTTCTGGGCATGTCAGGAGCAAGCCTGTTAAGATTTTCATGGGCTTTAATGTTTCTTACTTTCTGAATAATCCAGTCATTCCAATTATCGGGATTTTTGACATAAACTTCTGCTTTTTCTGCATAATTTATCAGGTATCCTTTTTTCCAGAACAAGTAAGGAATTATGCTGTCTTCTGATGTTTCAAGAGGAAATTCATAAATCACTCCATTTCGCATTGCAAACAAATATCCAGAACACTCAAAAAATTTCCCTTCTCTTGAAAGCTTTTTTCTGACCCTGTCAATTCCTGAGAATAAAAAATGGGACCAATAACCGTATTTTGTTTTTCTTGAATCAATGGAAACCGGCTTGCCTGTAACGCATCCAACTTTTTTTTCTTTAAATGATTTTAGTATTTCAGACACTGAATTCTGAGAAACATAGACATCTCCATCAGTAAGAATAAAAATGTCTCCTTTATTTTGAGAATAATTTTCCTGAAACAGAATGTTCAGAGCATAGCTCTTTCCCTCTCCGGGATCATGGAAAAACTCCACTTTTCCCTGCCTGAATTCCTTTTTCAGGTTTTTTTCCAAAAAGCTTTCAACTTCTGGAAAAGGATCAACAACAATTATCTTGAACTTCTGCCTTATTTTCTGGTCTAAAAAAGATTTTACTGCCTTAAGAGTTGCTTTTGGCTCGTTGTAAGAGGTAATTATTATATTAATCATCTTAAAAAATTAATCAATCTTTTCAATCGGATAGTCTTCTGGCCTTATTATAACAATCTTTTCTTTATTCTCAGACTCTGCAACAATCCTGCACTTTCTTTTTCCGTGCTTTCCTATATCAGACAATTCAATTTCTCTCACTGCATATGCTTTTCCTGCAATTTTTATCTTCTCGCCTTTTTTCAGCTCTTTTGCTGGCTTTTTCATACTTAGATTTCATAAGTCAGGCTTATAAAGTTTGCTAATCTTTTATACACATGAAAAAAAGACATGCAATAGTATTGTGCTCTGGAGGGATTGACAGCGTGACTACTGCACATTATGTTAAAAAAAAGCTCAGATATAAGAGCATGAGCATATTGTTTTTCAACTATAGGCAGAAGTCCATAGGTCAGGAAAAAATGGCTGCAAAAAAATGTGCCCGGAACCTGGACGCAGAATTCATAGAGGCTGACTTAAAATGGCTTGGAGAAATTTCAGATTCACTCATAAACAAAAAAGGAAGAGCAAAAAGGCTTTCAAGAAAAGACTTAAAGAACACTAAAAAAGAGTCTGAAAAATGGTATGTGCCTTGCAGGAATACTGTATTCCTAAGCTATGCTATTGCTTTTGCAGAGTCTTTTTTTATAAAAAAGAGAAAAATCTGCGACATTTTTGTTGGATTTAAAAACGAGGGTAAAGAGGCTTATCCAGATTCAACAAAGAAGTTCGTCAATGAAATAAACAGGCTGAAAGAAATCTCTTCTATAGCAAAAGGAAGGATTAAAGCTCCGCTAATAAACAAAGATAAAGAGGATATAATCAGAATGGGATTAAAGATGGGAGTTAATTTCAAAGATACTTTTAGCTGCTATACAGGAGTTTCTAATGGAAAGAGGCTAATCCACTGCGGATATTGTCTTGCCTGCATGCTTAGAAAAGAGGGGTTTTATTGGGCATCCCAAGATGACCCTGCTATATATTACAATGAAAAAAATTCCCGTAATAGTTCTTTATTATCTGAAAATTAATTCACAATACTTATTACAAACCACTGCAACAAATGCTACTACATAAGTTACAAAAACCAAAATCGTCTTAAAGCACTTTGGAAGATAACAATGAGCAGCAAACCACTTTTCCTGATTTTGAAAATAGAATGATATGAAAGAAATGGCATTTGGTCTCATAGGAGCCCTGGTGAGAAAACCATTGAACAAGCCGGTCAAGAAAGAGAAAAGGAAATACTTTTACCTAAAATGAAATTCAACAGAGGCGCATCATATTAATCCAACAGCGTAATTTAAAAAAACGAACAGTTTATAAAAAATAATTAAAAATACATAGTATGAAAACTATACAAATAAATGGAGGATCTCTTTCCCTGATACTAAAAAATTATGAATCAGATATCTTTGAAAACTGGTATGCTCAGGTTGCTTTTCATCTTAAAAAGCAATATCCAAAAATAGCAGTTGAGGCATGGACTCCGGAACGGCTTTACAATAATGAAAAAACAAAAAAAGTAAGAGGAGTTAAATTCCGAATTTTTCCAACAACAATTTCAATCAGGCATAGTATGGAAATTTCCTGGGAGATGATTAATGCCCTGAAAAAAGAGGCTAAAATATTTAGCAAAAAAAAGGAAAAACTGATAATCCACTTTCATGAATACCACTCCTGGCAGGTTTACCTTATCCTTTTGTTAATAAAAAAGAGCAAAAACATCAAAATTATAGCACAGCACCATGGAGGAAGAAGCCCTTTTGCAAATCTCAGGAAATACAAGAGACTTTTTTTAGCATTTCCTGTAATTGGTTTAATGCAATTGGCCGAGAGGTTTTTGTTCAGAAAGATAGATTTGTTTTATCCATTAAGCAATGAAGAAATAGATTATCTTAAAAAAGTGTCTCCTGGCTCAAAGATCAAATTCCAGACAATGGGAATCTCTGAAGAGTATTTCAAGAAAATTGGCAGGAAAAAGGCGAGAAAAAAATTAGGGCTTAATCTTAACAAAAAGTATGTCCTTTATCTTGGCAGAATAAAAACGACAAAAGGAATTAAAGAGCTTTTAGATGCTGCAAGAGAATTAAAAAAAGATGCAGAGCTGTTGCTGATTGGAGAGGGGGTAGATTTTGAAAAATACAAGGACTACGCAGTGAAAAATAGAATAAAAAACGCTAAATTTCTTGGACCATTATATGGTGAAAAAAAACTCCTTTATTTATCTGCAGCTGATTGCCTGATTCTTCCAAGCCATACAGAGGGGGCACCGGTTGTATTAATGGAGGCTCTTGCAAAAAATCTCCCAGTAATTGCAACAAATGTGGGGGGGATACCTAAGATGATTAAAAACAAGAAAGAAGGAATAATCATAAATCCAAATAAAAAAGGAGAGATTAAAAAAGCTATAAAAGAGATACTGCTGTGGAAGCCGAAGAACCTTGCCGCATCTGCTGAGAGATATTTATGGAAAAAAATAATAAAGAGGACTTTGAGGGATTATGAAAGAATCTAAAGCCTGAAAGGAATGCTGCTTTTTAAAAGAGCAAAATCTTCTTTAGTTATTCCCTTAATCAAAACCATGCATATGCCGTAAATAAAAACTCCCAAGATAACTTCTCCAATACCTATCAAAAGAGTCATATCTTCAACATAGGCGTTAATATTTAACAAAACACTGAACATAACAACTGCTGAAACAGACGGTTTTACCCAATAAGATGTTTTAAACCTAATTTTGAATTTTCTTGTTCCTATTATCCCTAATGAAAACATGTAGAAATATCTGCTGAATAAAGTGGCGATTGCTGCCCCAGCCATTGCCCAATGCATTGAGACCTTCAGAAAAAGAGTTATGAAAAAATAATTCAGGGCGATGTTTATCACTGCAGTTATTATGAGCATTCTCACAAAATATTGGGGCTTTTCCCTGGCAGAAAACAATGCAACAAGCACATTTGAAATGGAAATGCTGAAAATTAAGGGAGAGAGAAAGTAAAGGGGAAGTGTTGCAGGAAGATATGGTAAATCATAAACAAGCTTTATTACATACCTTCCTACTGCAAGGGTTCCAAAAATTAATGGAATATTCAGAATGCATACGAATCTAAAAACCTTTCCAAAAGCATCTTCAAGTTGAGAGGATTTTAGCTGAGTAAATATTGGCAACGCAATTATAGAAACAGAAAGCAAAACAGCAATGCTTGTTATTAAAGTAAATGCTGCAGAATAATATCCAATGTATTCTGATGGCAAAAAGATTCCAAGCATTATAGTATCAATATACCCGAAAAAAGTTGCTGAAAGCCCTCCTATTGCCACATATCCTAAAAACTTCCTTACTTTCTTTTTGTCAATTCTTGCAGAAGATCGGGAAAATATGGAAAAATTTTCTCTTCTTAAAAAGAAGATCATAGTGGCAAGAGTGGCAAGAGTGGCAAGAGCTGCTCCAAAAATTATTCCTTCCACATATACTTCCGGAACAAGTATTAAAAAGACTATTAAAGCAAAGAAAATTCTGAGTGGCTGAAAAATGATCTCTCTTACAGCAATGTATTTTGTTTTTTTAAGTGCATAAAATAAGTGTTCTAGAAAAGATTCAAAAGAAACGAGAATAATATAAAGAGTTACAATGATTAAAGGGTAGAACAACTGAGGTTTCTCAAATAAGTTATAAGAAAGAGGGTATGCTAAAACAAGAAGCAAGAAAGAGAGTAAAACAATAAGAAAGGTTTTTATCTTCAATAGATACTTTGCGTATGTTACAGCTTGTTTCTTATTTGCCCTTCCAAAAGCATAGGAAACATACCTCACTAAGGTTTGATTCACTCCAATATTTGCAAAAGCAATAAAGACCAATGAGATAGACATTGCAAGACTATAGATTCCGAATCCGTCTGGCTTTAAAAAACGAGCAATTATAATTACAAAGACAAGCGCTCCTGCTTTCCCAATTATTGATGATAAAAATTTCCATATCGATTCTTTAACAAATATCCCTGTAAGCCCTTTCCCCATTTGTTAAGAAAAATGAAAGTGTTTAAATAAATATTGATGAAGCGGCAGCAAATTTATAGGAGAACTGGGGGTGGAAGAGGAAACTTCTAAGTGAAGCTCCCTAAGGCAAGACCTTAGGGCATCTAGAAATTATCTAATCTTAACTGTTCGCCTTTTCTTCCTTGCTTTTTAATGTAGTTTCTTATGATATCTGCATTTATTCCCTCTCCTACTGTTCCCACATATCCTCCATCACTCCAAAATTCTCCTCCCCACAATTCTTTTTTCAAATCAGGATGTTCTTCAAAAAGCTTAATTGCGGTTATACTTTTAACAATTCTAAATATTTGTGAAGCTGAGTACTTCGGAACAGATTGGAGCATGAAGTGCACATGATCTTCATCAAAACCGATTGTTTCAAATTTCATAGAATATCTTTCTTCCAGTCCCTTACATATTCTCTTAAAAGTCTCTACATATTTATTATTCAAAAACAAATCCTTACGATATTTTATACAAAAGACAAAGTGATATTTTATCTTAAAGACTTTATGATATGATTTGCAAAGATTGTTACCCATCTAAAAGATAGGTTATACTAACTTATAGCTTTATCCCCAAGGCAAGACCTTGGGGTATTTGGGAGAATAAAAAAGTTATAAATCAAGTGTTTGTCCCATGATATTGATTGAAGATTCGTAAAGCCAAATAATGTTAAGAAAACCAGTTATGAAAGATGGAATAGCCCTCCAATGAACTGATTAATGATGAACTAACTTAATCCTATTTTTGATTTAATAGCAGAATGACCCTCTTTTGGTGATTGTTATAAGTTTTCTTAGAAAACTTGCTATTGTACCCAAAGGTATTCTTACATTGTCTTAGAGCCAGCTCAACAAAAGTTATAAACTCGCCATTAGTTATCATATTGGAGTCGCCTCCTTTGCGAGAAAGGTGAATCCTTTTTATATTAAAAGGATTTCACTAAAGCCCAAAAAGAATAAAATTTAAAAATACTTAAAAAAAGAAATATAAATGATAGTCTTTAAAAAAATTAAAACGCTGAAAAAAATATTCAAAATAATCAAAAATCGTCAGACTTACTTTTTAGATTACTTTGGCCTTATAAAAGGACAATTTGTAGAATATGAATTAAAAAACGGAGTACGATACAAGACAAGGTCAAAAACATTTGATAGATATATTATAAATGAAGTCTGGATTCATAATCTATACACTCAAGAATTTGGAATAAGGGAGAAAGATATTGTACTTGACATTGGAGCCCACATAGGAATATTCAGCATCTTTGCCTCAAAGATCGCCCGCAAAGGGAAAGTCTATGCATTTGAGCCATCTCCAGAATCATTTAAACTCTTGAAAGAAAACATCTCTCTAAACAACCTAAAAAATATAATTCCTGTAAACAAAGGATTTTCCTCAAAAAAGGGGGGAAGAAAGATGTATATCTCGAATGAAGATCATCGGGAAGACTCTTTTTATTCTCGCGGTAAAAAAGAAATAGAGATAAAAACAATCTCGCTTAATGATTTTTTCAAAGAGTACAATATAGATAAAATAGACTTTCTTAAAATGGATTGTGAAGGAGCAGAGTATGAGATCTTTAGGAATTCTTCAAAAAAATCTCTTAGAAAATTAAAGAAAATCGCCATGGAATACCATAATATCGGGGAAAAAAAGAATCTTAATTCCTTAAAAGCATTTTTTAAAAAGAATGGCTTTGTTGTCAAGGAAGGCCATAAAGGGGAAAACAACGGGATATTATATCTGATTAACACTAATTCTTGAAGATCCCTTCTGCCAAGTAACTGCCTTCAAATCTTTACTGTACACTTGACATCCCTCGGAAATTAATTAGAATTTAATTTCTAAGTGAATACTCATAAAAAGAGAAGGCACCAATCATGATAAAGGTGCTCTGATTATGAAAATCTCCTTTAAAGAAGCAAGAAAAAAGATAAATAAAAAGAATTTTCTGAATCACGACATTCTTGGAGGCTTGAAAGCCTCTGCTTCAAAAAAAGTTATCCAAAAAAAGTTAATTTCATGATTCCTGTCACTGTTTCCCGTATAAATGCCTGATTTCCCAACTGGAACAAATCCAAAAGATGCTACAAACTATAAAGTATAAAGTGGAGGAATTAACAGATTCAAAGGGTTTAAAAATAAAGAGTTTTTTAATCGCTTATGGGAAAAATAAAATTAAACCTTGGATCAAGAGATGATTATAAAAAAGGATGGATTAATCTTGACAAAAGCAAAGAGTTTAAGGCAGATATTTATTCAGATATACAAAAAAAAATACCTCTGAAAGATAATTCTGTTGATTTTGTCCTTGCAAAACATATTCTAGAGCATATAAATCCTGAAAAACTGGAATTTGTCATGGATGAAATAAGAAGAGTTGTCCGGCCAAAGGGATTGGTGCACATCTATGTGCCCCACTTTTCATGTGGCATAACTTACAGAAATCCATCCCACCTAATTCCAATGAGTTACTACACTTTCACAAGATTTAGTGGATTTGAAGTAAAGAAAAGAAAGTTTCTCTTTTTCAGAGAAAGCAATTCTTACAAGAGATACAAGTCTCTTAACCTATTTAGGAAAATTTTTAACCCAATTCTATCACTTCCCATGAACCTTTTTCCATTAGTTTATGAAAGATTTTTCTGTTGGATTTTTCCAGCTGAAGAGCTGGAAGTTGTCTTAGAAGTTAAAAAATGAAAATCAAAGAGCTAAGAAAAATATGTCACGGAGATCCCAAAAGAGACAGTATTGAAGCCAAAATATCTCAAAAACCATTTTCAATGTATCTGACATGGCTTTTTGTCAAGACAAATATTCGGGCTGAACAAGTATGTTTTCTATGGATTGTTTCCTCATTTATTGGAGGAGTATTATATTTTTTTGGAAATTATTGGCTATCTTTGTTAGGACTTGCATTTTTTCACCTGGGAATGATTTTAGATTGCTCTGACGGAGAAGTGGCAAGATATAGGAAAAAATGCACCATCCGTGGTCCATACCTTGATCTTGTCGGGCATACTATAGTTAATCCCACAATACTTCTTGGAGCAGGAATTTACTCTTACAAGAATCCCATGTTGGGGATTTCTCCGGTAATTTTCCTCATACTTGGATCAATTGCGGCAATCATTATTGTAAACGCAAATGTGGCTAGATTAAAGGTCTATGAGGTATTGCTAGACAATAAAAAAAGAATCACTTCTGAAAGAAAAAGGTTTAAATCACTCCCAAAAACAAATCTTAAAGGAGTAATGAATACTTTGATAAGAATTGGCCCGCTTAGCCTAATCTACTTTTTCACTATAGCCAACCTCCTTCCAATTTACCTTCTAATAATAACTCCCACATACATCGTATTTTACTTAGGCAGAATATTCCACGAATACAACCACATCAAAAAGAAATATGATTCATAAGAAAAATCAGCACAGGTCATTAGATCTGAAGAGCTGGCAAAAGCCACGTAAAAAAGACGGCTACATCCTTCCATAAACTGACAAAACTTCATACTCCTTTAGCTTCTTAAATCCTTCTAAATCCAGATTTTTATCAAGAGATATGGCGTATTTTATTGATTCATAGTCTGTTGGATCATTTAATGGCTTTCCAATGCCCCCCTTTATCCATATTTCTCTCCTGTCATTTATCCTTTTTGGCCCTGACCTGAATTCTCGTTCAATTAAATTTGACTCATTTTTCAAAAAGAGATTATAATCCTGTATGCTTACAAATTCTTTAACCTTATCTCCCCAGTAGACTTCGTGCAAAAGATAATAATCCTCTGAAAACCCTCCAACTATGAAGACTTCTTGAGGATAGTCCTCTGCTATCCTATTAATATCTTCTTCTATCACCTCTTTTTTGTTTATGCTTGATATAGTCAAGTCACGGTCAAATAGTTTTTCCAAAAATACTTTAATCTCATATCCGTTCGCATCCCTAACTGGAGAATCTTTGCTCTCTAACTGGTATTTAATCTGTATTTCATAAGGAACGAGAACTATTATAGAAATGATTGCTGAAAAAAGAAGCAATTTTCCGAACTGTCTTTTGCTGATATTTTTTACAACATTCAAAAGAATAATGGGAATTATTAAAAATAGATATCTGGGCTGAGGATTTTTTAAAATTATCAGCAGAGAAATTGACAAAAAAATCATTAGTTTATAATTTTTTCTGAAGTCTTTAATTTTATAAAATCTCCAGAAATAAAAAGGAATCATTAAGAATAAAACAAGAGCAGAGATAAGTCCCAATTTTGCTCCAATATTTGGGTTCATCCCAATGCCAAAAAAATTGGACAGCGTCCCAAAATTGCTTTTCAAAAGGGTGCGGAAAGGAAATCCGAACCAAAAATAATCAAAAACAAATAAGGGAATCAGCCCAACAAATATGGAACATAAGTAATAGATAAAATGAGAGAGTTGCTTATTGTAGAAAAATATCAAAATAAAGAATATTCCAAAGAAAAAAACTGCGTGCCAAAATGCAGCTGCCAATCCAAATAAAACTCCTGAGTAAAATAAATATCTTACTGAAGAATAATTATTTTCATCATATCTCTGCATAAAAAAGTAACTCCATAAGAAAAAAAGGCTTGCTACTTGGATAGAATTTACCCATGGCGCCATATACCACACAATTGGTGAGGCGAGCATAAGAAAAAAAGCCCTCTTATCTTTTCCAGACATATAATACACTGAATAAATAATTAAAAATATCATGAGAAAGCTCAAGATCTTAAATCCTATCAGGCTTCCAAACAGCTTTACTAAAGGGGCATTAACAAATCCCCACAAGTAAGACTGAGAGCTTCTTATTTTTGAAAAATCATACCCTGCAAAATACTTTGCAGCTGCAATATGCCCGTCTATATCTGTAGACCCTATGAATTTTGTAGAGAAGGATATTATAATCATTATAAGAAATGCAATTGCAATTGCTAATTTTTCCGTATTAGTAAAAACTTTCTTTTTATCTTTCATTTTTTGTTGCTGAACTTCCTTGTTGCTGAAAAAAAGCTCTTGTTTATTTTTTGTTTCTCTCCAATAGTCTCCAAATCAGAAACATCAAAATAATTTGAACTCGGAACATAAATATTTTCAATTTTATCTCCAATTAACAAAGAGTATGATGGAGACTTGATATTTACTTTGTCTTCTACTTCGATTTCATCATCAGCAATCCTTATTTTTCTTTCAAAAAAATGATTTTGTTTTTTGTTTTTTGTAATTAAAAAATCCCTTAGTTTCTCCTTTACATAAAGGCTTATTTTTTCGCTTCTCCCAAAAGTGTACTGGAAAACCCTTAAAAGAGCATACTTCAAAGGATTTGTCTTGTTATTTTTGTATTTTACGAAGTTCCCTCTGATAATTATTAGACTCTCCTGGATCTCTGATTTTGAATTTCCAAACCATGAGCTCTGAAGTTTTTTCCCCTTTAATTCTATAAAAATTCCTGAATCAACTAATTGTTTTTTTTGTTTTTTAAGAAACAGTCTAAAAACCCCTGCTTTTTTATAATTAATGATCATATAAAAATTATCATTACTTAAAATATAAATCCCTGCTTCTGAAAAAATCTTTGAAAATTTTTTTTTGAAGTGCCATTCACGAGATATTTTGTTTGAGAAATCAATGTAAGCTTGAATCCAAGTATAAAGTATCTGGCAAAGGTATCGGTCATCCAATGAATTTGGGAAAGTTACCTTTCTTGTCAAGGATTCTTTAATTGCAGAGGATATTAAAAGAGCATCTTTGTTTGTTCCTGAAAGAATTTCAAATCCATGAGGGATTAAGTATTCAGTATTTCTGCTTCCGTAAATTCCCCCAAACGTAAAATCAGGATGAATAAAATAAGACAAAAATCCACATGCTTTTTCAAGAGCATTAAGAATCTTTTTAATTTTTGTTTTTTTATAGAGTTTTGCAAGATAATCTATTGCAAGAGACAAATATCCTATGTCTACCCCTCCATATTCTACAAACCACCCTTCCTTATTCTGGTTTTTACAGATTAAGTCGATTTTAGATTCTGCTGCCTTCTTGAATCTTTTCTCTCCTGTAACTAAAAAAGAATTATACAATGCAAGTGCTGATCCTGTCTCCTGGTTCATGACCCTTTTTTCTTTTCTCGAAGAAATCCATTCTGCCGTCTTAAAAACTGATTGTTTTAATTTTAGATCGTCAATATTCAAAATAAGCATTGTTTCTGTTATAGCATAAAGAGAGAAGCTTGAGGCAACAAAACTACTTTCTTTAGGATACCACTCATTGAATGAGTTGTTTTTTTCCTGTATTTTTGACCAGTAATTTAGAGATGCTTTAATGAATTGTAAAATTTTTTCAGAGTTATAATAAGGGTTTTTTGAATGTTTCAGTTTATAAAGAAGGGCGAGAGATAAAACAGCCTCTTGTTTTCTTGCGCTTGGCATATCAGTAGTTGCATAATGCCAAAACTCCCTATCAAAACAACCATAAGTTGTTGAAAGGGGATTTTTATCCATCATACCAAGAAGCCTTGGAATTTCTCTCATAGCAGCATCAAGATATGCTTCTTTATTTAATGTCATTCTAATCAAATCTCCTTTCAAATTTTCTTGCTGTTGACTCAATATATCTTTTGAGTGTGGCTGGAAGGGAAAAATAAATTCTTCTCAATGTTTTCCTCACGCTTAGTTTTATTCTGTCTTTAAATGAAAATTTTTCGTCAAATTTGAAATAATCCTCTGAGAGTAGTTCATTGATTTCTTTAAGTCTTTTGGGAGGTTTTGGAATTTTATTTTTGTCAGGATATCCTAAAGCTACTAAGGCAATAACATCATAAAATCCAGGGATCTTGAAAATCTTTCTTATTTTTTTTTGCGGAGGAAGATTATCTATCCAACAAGATCCGAGACCTTTTGAATATGCAACAAGATGGAGATTTTGAATCATAGCAGAAGCAGACTGAATATGGTCTTGATATTCTTTGTTGTCTGTCCTGTTGTCATAAATTACAAGTATCAATACAGGCGCATCCTTTACAAAAAAAGCGGTTCCCTCTTTAATGAGCTTTTGCCTTACAAAAGGATTTTTTATTATAATGAATCTCCATCCTTGCTTATTGCATGCTGAAGGAGCCCAAACAGCCTCAGAAAGAATATCTTTAATTAGTTTTTCAGATACTTTCTTTTTATCATAAAACCGAATACTTCTCCTGCCTCTTATTGATTTTAGAAGTTCCATTTAATCTAAATTGTTTTTTTAATGACATAATTTTTTTCTTTTCTTGACATATTTGCAATCATTTCTCCTATCAATCCAAAGAATACAAACTGAAACCCAACAATAATCATCAATACAGAGAAAATCAGCAGAGGACGGTTTCCAATCATTTTTCCCATAAAGAGCTTCAGATAAGTCAGATATAATGCAGCTATAGTCCCAATGAAAAAAAGAATGCTTCCTACCCATCCAAAAAAGTGGAGGGGTCTTTTAAGATATGATGAGAGAAACTGAATTGTTATAAAGTCAAAAAACCCCTTAAAAAGCCTTGAAAATCCATACTTGCTTTTTCCAAACTTCCTCTTCCTATGATTCACTTTAACTTCTGCAACCTTAAATCCTTTAGAATTTGCAAGAACCGGGATGTGCCTGTAAAGCCCCTCGTAAAATTCAAGATACTGGAGGACATCTTTTTTCATACATCTGTAGCCATTGTCAAAGTCATGCAGTCTTAGACCTGTTGCTTTTCTCAAAACAGCATTAAACAATTTTGAGGGAAGGGTTTTAGAGATAGGATCCTTTCTCTCATATTTCCACCCAATAACAACATCATGTCCTTCATATAT